>JAMCZF010000044.1 GCA_023485825.1 Candidatus Martarchaeota archaeon | reverse complement strand
GGAGTACATTTGCAAACAGGATATCTCCAGAACGGATGACAGACGACAAAAGAGGTTATTCAACTGAACAGCAAAGGGTCATCGAGCGCCCGGATACCCCCTACGAAGTAGGGGGAGGGGGCGCTCGCACAGGGGGTTTATAAGGGGTGAAGCCCCTTATGTCATTGAATTACTGCATACAAATAGGTAAAACACTCACGGCGCGGTTCCAGCGCACAGCACTCTCGGCTTCTTGTCCCTGAGTATTATGAAACTGCTGCGCACCTGCATGGGCTTTCCCAGCCTTATTTTGTAGTCGCTGCCGTCCTTCGATATCTTGCACGGAGCCACTCCGAACCCGGATACCATGGTATACTGTGTGTCCTCGGAAAAATCACTTCCCAACGGATTGAATGAAAGCTTCGCGGTAAGCTCTTCAACCATGCCGATGCGCTCCTTTGCGAGCGCCTCTCCCTTCCCGACATCCGTGTCGTCAACGCCTTTTACTGCCAGGCCTACCCGCGCCCCTGCCGTCGCGCTGCCGCGGTCCTCGTCCTGCACCTGTATGGAGCGCACCTGCAGTTTCTTGCCCTGCGAAGTGACAAGCTCGTCGTGCTTGTTTACGGTGCCGCCAGCGACTACGCCCAGCAGCACGGTTCCTACGCCCTTGACCGGAAACGCCTTGTCTATGTCTATAATGGGATTGCCGTCAACCTTCTTTCCCGAGGCGATCTCAGACAGTTTCGGCAATATCTCCTCCTTTTCGACAAGCTCGTAGTCGAGGCCCAGCCTGCCCACGATGCCAGACACGTCGTTATCCTTTGTAAACAGCACCTTCTTCTTGAGCAGCGAGGCCGCGATGACGGCCTCTCCGAAGTCAGCGTTGACGCTCTTCGTGCTTATTACCGCCACATCCGCAATGGTAAGAACCTCGCCAAGGGCATAAAATTTGCCATTAAGGTCGGCCGGCGCGAGGATTGTGAGCACAGAGCCGCCCTCGCGCCTGTTGTAGAACACTATGCCGTTTTCTCCGTTCTTCTTGCCGAGCCACGCCGCAAGCTCAGGGTCATTAGGCAGCGCAACGACCAAGTAGCCCATCGAATCCGTTAATTATTGCAAATGAAGGCTTATAGCTTTGGCGTATTTGTCGGCAGGCTTATATAGGTTAAAACCTGCAATCTAAGTGTGATTGGATGGCATTGAAAATCATCAAGCATGAGACGCGCCTTATACCGGGAGAGCTGTACAAGAAGATCAAAGAGTCCACGGTAATTACTTGCGTTGACGCTATTGTAATCACCGACAAGGGAGTTCTCCTCGGAAGGCGCAAAAATCCCCCGGTCCAAGGAGAATGCTGGTTCTGCGGCGGCAGGCAGCCGAGAGGCGTGCCTGCAACGCAGGCCGTGATAGACATAGTACGAAAGGAAACAGGACTGCTGGTAGCCATTGAGGGCAGCTACTTCCCCCTTGTGGGCGATACCATATTCACTGTCGGGGAAAACAGGCACTCATTGAACACTACCTTTGTTGTCACGGCAGTCGGCGGAAGGGCAGAGCTCAACGGTGATCTTGAGGAAATCAGGCTAGTGAAGAGCATAGAGCCGGATTTACATCCATACATAAAGGAGATGCTTTCAAAGAGCGCCGTATTCGGGAACCGCCAGATCCCCGGGGTTGTGCGATACGACGAAAGCGATGCGCAGGTTGCTTTGGCTCAGATGTCCAGGCAGGCACGCAGGAATTCGTGACATCCACTCACCAGTAAACGGCGCGGGCTTTCCCTGCGTTCATGCGCTCACCGCATCCCGCAGGGGATGTGCCTATCGGTCCTCGGCTCTCAGTTCTTCGGAGCTGTTTGCGCTCCCTGTCGGAGTGTATTGGCAATCGTCCCGATGAGCGCGGCTTTCCCTATGTCCTGTGCACACAAGGCGGCAATGATCCGAACGCCGGCAGACCGCGGGCGCTACAACAAACAATGCAAGGTCAAAAACGCGCTCAGAACGTGGGATACTTGCCAAGCGCAATGTTCCTCGTGAGCTCGCCGATGTTCTCGAGGTAGCCCTGCACCATGTACCTCGCCTTGCCGCTGAGCTTCTCGAAGTCCGACTTCCCTGATATTATGTTAAGGTTCAGGTTGTGCGGCTCGCTTATGGGCTTGCCTATCTGCGAAAGCACAGCCACATCGCACTCCTTTATCGCAGGGTACTCCCCGGTCACCTGCTGCGCCAGCTGCGTCGCGAGTATGTTGTATATCTTGCCTATGTGGCTGATGGGGTTCTTTCCAGCTGCGGCCTCCAGGCTCATGTGCCTGAACGGCGTAATGAGCCCGTTGACACGGTTGCCCCTGCCGACGGAACCGTCATCGCCAGCTTCGCAGCTCAGGCCCGTCTTTGTCAGGTATACGTCCCCACCCCCCTCCGGATCTCCTGTATTAATATGAACCGCGACCCTCTTCTCCGTAATCTTCCTCGCGTTCTTGATGATATCCTGCGCGATTCTGGCCTTGTATTCCCTGTACGCGCCGATGTCCTTGACGTGCTGTGCGACGAAGGCTATGGCGACCGTCAGCGATATCGAATCCTTGTCGCGCATCCCCATGACCTTCACATCCTCCCCAACCATCGGCATCCTTCTTTTGTACTCCCTGGAATTGAGGTAGTGCTCTGTAGCAAGGACCAGGCGCTCTGTGTCGGTGAACGGCGCAAACCCTATGCCGAATGACGTATCGTTCGCAAGGGGCACACCGTTACCCCTGCCGAATATGCCGGTCAGGTCAGCGCTTCCGTCCGCTATCTTCGACTGTATGAGCACCTCGTCATCCACGTTGAGGAAGCGCGTGTTGCCCTTCAGGTACTTCGCAGCCGTCTCCCTGGCCAACTCGTTGACATCAATCTCATTGTTGCTGGTGCCGCGCGCCGCCCTGCCGGCGACGATGACCTCTATCCTCTTCGTCACCGCGCCGCGCCCGAACCCCACCCTTGACGCGCCGCCTATTATAAGGCCTTTATCGACGTTGTGGTGCAGTATGGTCCCGAATTCCTCCAGGTACCTTCTGGAGAGCTCAACGCTTGTCGCGTCGACTATGCCGTCTATGAGGCTGTCAGGGTGTCCCAGCCCCTTTCTCTCTACATACTCCGTGTTCTGCATGCTCACAGGCGTTACGTCCAATCTGCTTATGGATATGTTTGCCATGTTACCCCTTCTCTAGACAAGGCGTTTGTCAAGAAAGGTATATAAACGCAACAGTCGAATAATAAATACAAGGATAAAAATTACCGTTGGTAATATGGACATGCGATTGGAGCCTCCAGAATCAATATCATCGACAATACGCAGCAGAAGGAGGGGCCTTGGCATAAGCCAGAAGGAGCTGGCGAGGCGGTGCGGCCTGAGCCAGAGCACGGTGGCCCGGCTGGAGGGCGACATAGAGAGACTGAATCCCAGCTACAGGGTGGTCTATTCGGTGCTCAGCAGGATGTCGGGTCTCGGAACATCAATGGACAAGGCCAGGCTGCGCAGCAAGACCGCTTCAGACATAATGCACAGGAAGGTCGTGACCCTCGGCGAGCACGACACCGCGGCAAAGGCCATACAGATAGTAAAGAGCCATGACTTTGCCCACATACCCGTCGTAAATGACTCGGGGACCATACTCGGCACCATATACCAGAAGAGCCTGCTCCAGGTCGCAACAGAAAAGCCCTCAGAGATATCAAGGGTGGCTGTTGCCAGCATAATGTCCCCCTCCCTCCCGCAGATCGACAAGGGCACCGGCATAATCATGCTCAAGCACATCCTAGAAGCATTCGGCTCTGTGCTGGTCGCTGAGAAGGGCAAGCTCCTCGGCATAATAACTGTATATGACGTGCTCAGGATAGTCTGACATGCCGAGAACCTGCAGCATCAAAGCTTGAATCCCGCAGCCACGAGGATCGGGAAGGTTATCGAGGCCTCGCCCCAGACCTTCACGTCTGTCTTCTTCGCTGCAGCCTTGCCCCAGCTTTTTGCCTCCTCGGGGCTAGCGCCTGCATTGCTGCCCTCTTCCTCGTGGCCTGTATTGAGGTAAACAGTGTAATCGGCGCCCTCGCGCAGCATCATCGCGTTCATAATGTGGTGTTTGGGCACGCTGCCGCCGATTATTATGGCGCCGGTTTTGTCTGCGTTGAGCACCGTGTCGTAGAGCACCTCGACCTCCTTAGTCAGGTCTATGCGGAAGTCGTTGTGCTCCTTTCTGAAGAAGTAAATGTGGTCGCCGATCGCCCCGTCAGCAAGGGGCACGCACAGCAGCGGTATCTTGTTCTTGTACGCCCAGTAAGTGAAGCTCTGCTCCCTGTTCCTCTCGCTCTCGAGGGACCTGCCCATCTCCTTCACGAGCTCAATGCTGTCGCACGCGACACCCGTCTTGGCCTGCTTCGCATACGCTGCCTCAAGCGGCCCTTTCATGAATTTCTCGAACCACACGTATCGCTCATTTGGCACGAATATGTTTCCGGACCTGTTGACCCCCTTCTCCCTCAGATATGCTCCGTCCGCATCGAAAGAGCCATGCAGGAAGTCCCCATGCGTCTTGATTATGTCCTCTTCGAGTCCGCCTGTCGTAGTGACAAGGAAGTGCACAAGCCTGTTGCGTACGAGGTAAGTGACTATGTCGCGAAGGCCGCTGGTCGAGACATTGGAAGTGAACCCAAAGAAGATCATGGCCTTCTCCCTGCGCATCTTCCTGACCAGCTCTATGGCCTTTGCCAGGTTGGTCGCCTGGAATCCCGTGTCCTTGTACGCCTCGAAGAACCTGCCTGCGTCGAATTCCTGCGAGAAATCATAGCCGCGTATCCTGCCGTAGCCTATCTCCTCGCTCTTCTTGAATAACGCCTTTCTTGGGTCTATCTTCTTGATCAAAACACCCTGCTCCTAATTTTCAACGTTAACATGCTGTTTCTTTATGTATCGCGCATATTCTTTTATGTACCGCCTAAAGAACCACAACACAAAGACAGAATCGCTCTTCTTTACCTGCGCTCTCTCCAGTGCATTATAATATCCGTTCCTATTTTTATATGGTACGTTGAGCATGGGATAACCGAGCCTGTCTAATACGAAGTTCATAATAAGTCTGGAAAGCCTTCCATTCCCGTCTATAAACGGATGTATTGTAACGAATTTCAGATGCGCCAGGGCAGTCAGTTCTACCGGATGAATCTTCTTTTTGTTTTTATTGTACCAGCTAAAGAAATCTTCCAGCAAAGCCTGGATTTCAAATGGCGGTGGCGGTATAAATTTACTTCCAGATATCAATACCTGCCTTGTCCTAGTTTTTCCGGCTATATCTTTTTTTGTATCCTTGAAAAGATTATAATGCCATTCTAGAACGAGCTGCAATGACAAGTCCTTTTTGCAGTTAAGCATGCTGTAAAATATCTCTGAATGCGCCTCTGTTTCCTTGACATCTCTGAATGGCCTGTTAGAGGGCGTTATCCCATGCTGCAGGAGGTTCGCGGTTTCTTTGAGGTTCAGGGTAGACCCTTCTATTTTCTGGGTGTCGTACGTGAATTTTATCATGAATCCCTCGGTCTCCCTTTCCTTCTCAGACCGCGTTGCAGAATCCATGTCTTTCTTGTAGGCCGTCCTTATCCCGTCCAGCAGGCCATACCATTTTTCATTATAGACTTCGTTAAGAAACTCTCTCTTCAACCTATCGATATCTGCAGGGATGCGATCTCCGATGTACTTCTCTTTCTTCACAACCTTGCCATTTATGCGAAAAGAGTGCTCTAGGTAATAATAGCGTTTGCCGTTTTTTCCCACCTCTCTTATACTTACCATGAATATACTTACCCCTACACATATATAAATATTCGCACTTTTCCATCAAGTGTAGGGGTAAGCCTATTCCCATTCCACCGTCGCAGGGGGCTTGTCTGTCACGTCGTATGCCACCCTGACAACCTCCGGGATTTCGTTGGTTATCCTTGTGGATATCCTCCTTACAAGTTCCCACGGCAGCTCCGCGAACCTCGCAGTCATCGCCTCCCTGCTGACAAGCGCCCTGAAGCTGACGAGGTATCCATACGCGCGCCCGTCGCCCCTGACCCCTGTTGTTGTGGTGTTTGTAAGCACCGCGAAGTACTGCCACAGCCCATCGGAGAGTCCTGAACGCTCCATCTCCTCCGTGACAATATGGTCGGCGCGGCGCGCTATCCCGAGCTTCTCCCGCGTAACCTCTCCAATGACCCTCACGGCAAGGCCAGGGCCGGGAAACGGCTGCCTCTTCACTATCTGCTCAGGTAGCCCGAGCTCCCTGCCGACCTTCCTTACCTCGTCCTTGTAAAGGTCGCGCAGCGGCTCTACCACTGCCCTGAACTTGATGCCCTTCGGCAGCCCGCCGACGTTGTGGTGCGTCTTTATAAGCGCAGACTTCCCGCCTCTCCCTGATTCTACCCTGTCCGGGTATATTGTCCCCTGTACGAGGTACTCGGCACCCGACGCACGGGCCTGCTCCTCGAACACCTCCGCAAACACCCTCCCTATAATCCTCCTCTTCTGCTCTGGGTCTGTTACGCCACTGAGCCCCTTCAGGAACCTGTCCCCTGCGTTGATTATCCTAAGGTCAGTGCCGAGCTTGGTGAATGTGCCGCGTATCTGGCCTGTCTCGCCTTCGCGCATCAGCCCTGTGTCGACGTATACCGCAACAAGATTGTGCCCTCCTATCGCCTTGGTGACAAGCGCCGCGGCAACGCTCGAGTCAACCCCGCCGCTCAGGGCCACTACGGCCTTGCCGCTGCCGATAATGCTCCTGACCTCGCCTATGGCGCTGTCCGCGAAGTCGGCCATCTTCCAGCTGCGCTGGCATTTGCACTCCCCGAATATGAAGTTCCTGATCACCTGGGAGCCGTGCTCGGTCTGCACGACTTCCGGATGCCATTGCAGGCCGTAAATCTGGAGGCTCCTATGGCAGAACGCAGCTACGGGCGTGTTGTCCGTATGCGCAAGCACCTCCCATTCATCAGGCAGCGAAGCCACGGTGTCTCCGTGGCTCATCCACACCTTCTCCTTGTGGTGCAGCCCGTGAAGTATCTTTTCTGGCCTGTCTATAATCGCTTCAGTATCTCCGTACTCCTTCTTCGCCGCCTGCCTGACCTTCCCCCCTGACATGTGCGCTATGAGCTGATGGCCGTAGCACAGCCCAAGAACAGGCATCCCCAGTTCCAGGACCGCCGGGTCCAGCCCTGGCGCATCCTTTTCATAAACGCTGTCAGGCCCTCCGGACAGGATAATGCCCCTTATGCTGGATGCGGAATCCATCTTCCTTATGTCGTCGGCGCTTATGTCGTACGGCACTATCTCGGAATAGACGTTGTTCTCGCGCACGCTCCTGCCTATCAGGTGGGTGTACTGGCCCCCGAAATCGAGTATGAGGACCGTATCCCGCTTCGCCACACTCGCGCCCCTGCCTACGGTTCCCTCCTCCTCCATGCGCATCCTCGGTTTCTTGTCATAACTTCACCTCGAAGGAAACCCACGATTGAAATCGTGGGATGAATTCGAGCATAGGCGTTATACATCTCTCTAAACATATATATTTGGTTAGTAGTATGAAACGTGCTATACTTTTGCAGATATGCGCGACTAAATCAAAAGAGGATACCTTACGAAGATCACTTTTGATTGCGACTTCCGAGTTCAATCGCTTGTGGGATGAAAGAGATTTCTGCAATACTTTTATGGACTTCCATAAGAAAGTATATTTAGATACCAAGAAACGCACCTCTTTTAATTCGCAGGTTGTCTGCGATATTGAACGTTCTGTTTGGAGAAGCAAGGGCAAACGAAAGACTACTACCCTGAGATTCAATGTTCCTCGCAACTCCAAATCTTTCAATCTCAGTATGCCTTTTGTCAGATTTAGTATTTTCTCCGAGAATCCCATCCCTGTTCCCCTTGTCAAGAACTGCAACTTTCAAAGGTATTCTGACCTCCTCAAAGATGGATGGACGTGCAAGGCTTATGGACTGACTTCTGATTTGCAAATCGTCGCTTATCTTTCCAAGGATGATGTTGAATTGCCTCATAGAAGGAATATTCTGGGAGTAGATGTGAGCAGCAAATGCTTCGC
>JAMCZF010000041.1:6530-8215 GCA_023485825.1 Candidatus Martarchaeota archaeon | reverse complement strand
CTATTCCGAACCTTTTGGGAACAGACGCAAGTCGTAAGATGTGGTTCTAGGCCATCTGCAAATGAGTTTTGTCGAATAGAATGGCGGATTCTGTGATGTTAGTGTCCAACTACTGTATTTAATTTGTCAGGTTCCTAAAAGGATAAGCATGGCAAGGGTGCTTATAGAGACGCATGGCTGCACGCTCAACCAGTCGGACAGCGACATAATGGCATCTGTGCTCAAGGGCAGCGGCAACGAAGCGCAGCAGGGCAAGTACAGCGATGCGCAGCGCGACATGTACGATTACGTTGTGATAAACACATGCACAGTCAGGAAGCAGACTGAGCAGCGCATAACAGACCGGCTGAAGCGATTCAGCGGCCTGGGAAACAGGCTCATCGTAACGGGGTGCATGGCGAGTGCAAATTCCGATATAATCAAGATATCTGCTCCCGGCGCCAGCATAGTGAGCACTGCCAATATACTCAGGATACAGGATGTCGTCGCATCAGGCTCAAGGCACGAGCTCCTCGGCTACGCAAAAATACAGAAGCCCGGATTCCTGGACCGTGGCGGCTCTGTAATAGCGAGGATACCAATAAGCGAGGGCTGTCTTTCCTCATGCTCCTTCTGTGAGACCAAGACCGCCCGCGGCCCGCTGAACAGCTTCAACGAGGATACAATACTGAAGGCCATATCAATGAGCGTAAATTCCGGAGCCAAGGAGATAGAGCTCGCTTCGCAGGATGCCGGCGCATACGGTGCGGATACGAGGACCGGCATCGCAGGGCTGGCGTCAAGGGCATCGAGTATAAAAGGCAGCTTCATGGTGCGCATAGGCATGCTGAACCCGGAGCACCTGCACAGATGCATTGATGATCTCATATGCTCGTTCAACGACCCCGCCAGCAAGCTCTTCAGGTTCCTGCACCTGCCTGTGCAATCGGGAAGCAACAAGGTCCTCAAGGACATGAAGCGCAGGTACACAATAGAGGAGTTCTATTCCTACGTGGGCGAATTAAGGCGGTCAGTAAAGGGGATAAGCATCGCTACAGACGTCATCGTCGGCTACCCCACAGAAACAGAATCGGACTACCTGGAAACGCGCAATATGCTCATGGAGCTCAAGCCGACGATAACAAACATATCCAAGTTCAGCCAGCGGCCCCATGCCGCCGCCTCGAGATTAGCGCAGCTCACCGCGAATGAGGTGAAGAGGAGGAGCACCGAGCTGTCTAGGATGGTGCGGGCCATGCAGAAGGCGGAATACGCAAAGCTCATGGGGAAAAGGATCAGCGTCCTCATTACAGAGAGGTCAGGCAGCTCTGTATCTGGGAGGGACATAAGCTACAGGCCGGTAGGCATGCTCAACGCAGGCGGAGCGGTCCCCGGCGAAACCGTGTGGGCCAGGGCCGTAAACAGCTCTTATGCATGCGTCATCGCGAGCGCAGAACCAACCGCCGAAGCCCCGGATCTTGCTTCAGACGCAGGCCTAAATACTTTGCCAGCCATATTTCAGTGACATCCTCCCACCCGTAAGCGGCGTGGGCTTCCCTGCGTTCATGCGCTCACCGCATCCCGCAAAGGATGTGTTTTATCGGTTCTCAGTTCCTCGGTGCGGCTTTTCGATGCCTGTTGCACCGCAGAGGCCATATCTCCCTGAGCGTGACTTCCCCTCTGCCCGAGGGTAGTTGCTTTGTGCA
>JAMCZF010000041.1:0-6520 GCA_023485825.1 Candidatus Martarchaeota archaeon | reverse complement strand
CGCATCTGTTGCAGATGTATGTCCTTTCCGAGAGTGGCATCTCTTGAATGTTGCCACAACTGCCGCACTCTTTTGATGTGTTCCTTGCGTCTACCTTTATCACCTTCATGCCAGCACTTTCAGCCTTGTATGAAAGCATGTTTATGAACCTGTTCCAGCATGTTTATGAACCTGTTCCATGAAGCGTTATAAATTGACTGCGCAAGAACCTTGTTGTAGAACTGTTGTGCAAGGACCAGCCTTTCGTCTATCTCCCATTGCCTTGTGGCATCTGGATAGATTCTGAATTTGTAGGCCCTTGTCAGTTCCATTGCATCACTTTTATATATATGCACATCGGCATTATATTCCTTATTGCAGCGGTTCGCTATCATCCCACCCATGAATGGTGTGGGATTTCCCGCTTGCTGTGTTAAACCACTGAGGTGCGAAGATGACAAGTGTGACTATAAAATCGACAAAGGACGGGCCGAACCTTGTGCTTGTTGACGGGCAGACGAAGTTTGCGTTCTGCAGGTGCGGCCACTCGAACAACAAGCCGTACTGCGACGGCGCGCATAGGAAGATCGAGTTCAAGGCCGACGAGAAGGAAACAAAAATAGTGTAATAATGTACTCCAAGGATATTGAGGACATCCTGCACAAGAAGCACATATCCATCGGCGAAAAGGTCCTGCTTGAGCGCGCCGAGGAATCCTTCGAGGGCGTGCTAATGCCGCGGCCAGATGCCGGAGACAACAATATCCTTGTAGTAAAGCTTTCAAACGGCTACAATCTGGGCCTTGACTTCAGGTCTATCTCATCAATCAAGCGTGTCGGCACGTCTGCGGAGACGTTTTCGTTCCCTAAAATCAAGATGCGCGCCAGGACGGGGCTCAAGACAGTGAAGCTCCTCTATACCGGGGGCACTATCGGCAGCAGGGTCGATTACGCCACCGGCGGAGTGTACATGCTCACGAAGCCGGAGGAGCTCCTCTACGATGTGCCGGAGATGGCAGACATAGCAAACATAGACGTGGAGCATCTCATGAGCGTCGCAAGCGAGGACATGACCTATACGGAATGGCAGGTCATGGCGAGGAAGTCCGCGGAGGCCTTTAATTCCGGGGCATCGGGGGTCATCATATCGCACGGAACAGACACGCTGCATTTCTCATCGGCGGCGCTGAGCTTCATGCTGCAAGACCTTCCCGGCCCTGTCGTTTTGGTCGGCGCACAGCGTAGTTCAGACAGAGGCTCGAGCGACGCCTTCATGAATCTCATATGCTCGGCCCATATAGCGGCGCATAGCGACATTGCAGAGGTAGGCACATGCATGCATGCGAGCTCCTCTGACGATTACTGCGCATTCATACGCGGTACAAAGGTACGCAAGCTGCATACATCTGCGAGGGATGCGTTCAAGCCGGTGAACGGGGCGCCTATCGCAAAGGTAAACACTGAAGGGAACATACGCCACCTAAGCCCGTACACCAAGGCAGGCAAGAGCAGGAAGGTTTCGCTCAGGGAGGGTTATGAACCGAGGGTGGCCATGTTGTACATGTACCCGAATTCCGATTCTTCACTGATTGACCACTACCTAGACAAAGGCTACAAGGGGCTCATAATAGCGTCAACAGGGCTGGGCCACATCCCTATCTCGGCATCGCATCCGGAATACAACTGGCTGCAGGGCGTGAAGGATGCTGTCGCATCGGGCATGGTAGTGGGCATGACCTCCCAATGTCTATTCGGAAGAGTCAGCGGCACGGTATACAGGTATGGGCGCATGATAACAGATGCCGGCGCAATATACTGCGAGGACATGATGCCGGAGGTAGCATACGTGAAACTCGGATGGCTCCTTGGGAACTACGGCAGGAAGGACGCGGAGAAGATGCTAGCAGCAAATCTTCTCGGCGAGATAACACCGAGGACCGAGGCTGAGTGGCACGACGAGGTGTGATGGGTGCCGCATGACTACAGGAAACTCGGGTTCGTGTGCGGCCTCGAGATCCACCAGCGGCTTGCAACCAAGGAGAAGCTGTTCTGCGGCTGTGACGCGTCGATTTCCGACGACAGGAAGGTTCTTACTATAACAAGGATGCAGCGCGCGGTTGCAGGTGAGCTCGGCAAGATAGACGCATCGACGGCATTTGAGAGCAGGAAGGGCAGGCATTTTATCTACAACCTGTTCAAGAGGAGCTCATGCCTTGTAGACTCTGACGAGGAGCCCCCACATTCACTGAATCTCGAGGCGCTTGAGGCTGCACTCACGGTTTCCGCATCGCTGAATGCCGGAGTACCGGACGAGATTGAGGTCATGCGCAAGAGCGTGGTCGATGGCAGTGACCCGGGCGCATTCCAGCGCACAATGCTCATAGGCTTCAACGGCTCCATAGACGTCGACAGCAAGAGGATACCCGTGCCGTCGGTATTCCTCGAGGAGGAATCGGGCGGGATAGTGTCCAACACGCAGGAAAGCGTAGAATACAATCTTGACCGGTTTGCCGTGCCTCTTATTGAGATAGATACGGATCCTGTGATAGAAAGCCCCGAACAGGCAAAGAGCGTCGCGCTGAAGATCGGTCTAATGCTGAGGCTTACTGGGAAGGCACAGAGGGGCATAGGCAGCATACGACAGGATGTCAACGTTTCCATAAGGGGCGGCGCACGGGTTGAGATAAAGGGCTTTCAGGACCTCGATGTGATGGACAAGATAATCGAGAGCGAGGTGACAAGGCAGCTGTCGTTGGTAAGGATACGGGATGAGCTCAGGTCACGGAATGCGAAAGTCGGAAAGCCAACTGATGTAACTCACGTATTCAAGGATACGAAGGCCCATATACTCGCACAGCAGGTCGCGTCCGGAGGCGCAGTAATCGGAATAAGGCTGCAGGGATTCAAGGGACTTGTGGGAAGGGAGATATCGACAGACGTGCGCCTGGGTACTGAAATAAGCAGCTACGCAAAGATGGCGGGGGTCAAGGGCATAATACACGGCGACGAGGACATGGAATCTTATGGCATAACCGGAGACGAGCTCGTCAGGCTTTCAAAGGCCCTTGAGCTGGGCAGCAACGACGCATTCATAATTGTCGCGGAGACCCGCGCCAGGGCAGAACTCGCCGCCGGTCTCGCCGCGCAGAGGGCAGAGATGGCTATAGAAGGCGTGCCGGCCGAGACAAGGGCAGTGGATACGAGAAGGCTCGGGACAAGATTCCTCAGGCCTATGCCCGGAGGCTCTCGCATGTATCCTGAAACTGACGTGCTCCCCGTGCCAACGAAGCCCCTCATGAAGAAGGTCCAGTCAGGGAGGGTCGATATAGACGTGGCAAGGAAGCAGCTTCATGATCAGATAGAAAACCCTCAGCTTGCAGAGCAGATGCTCTGGTCCAGGGAGCTGCAGCTATACCGCACAGTGGTGTCAAGGACCAAGGCGAACCCCACTGCAGTCGCATCGATACTGCTCGACAAGTTCCGCGAGCTGGGCAGGGGGGGCACGCGCATAGAGGCCATACCCACAGACATAATCCTCCACATATTCTCGCTGTACTCGAGGGGCGAGATAACAAAGGCAGGGATAGGTGAGATACTGTCAGTCGAGCCGCATGACAATGAAGCTGTCAAGACAGTTATACGCGAAAAGAAGCTGGAGCGCATATCAGGCAAGGATCTCAAGAAGCTCGTACAGGGATACGGTGACGGGGACAAGAAGTCATTGATGCGCGAGATAATGCTGAAGCACAAGTACAATGTAGACGGGGAGGAGCTCAGCATGCTTATCAAGTGACCGGGCGAGGCAATGGAATATAGAATAATCGGAGCGTCAATGCAGTCGCTTAACGTGAATCTGTCCGACGGCGAATCCATATACTCGGACTCCGGAAAACTCCTGAGCAAGAGCTCGAACATAACCATGACTCCCAGGCTCACCGGCGGCATAATCGGGGCCGTGGAGAGGAAGATGACCGGCGCGACGGCCATGCTCACCGAGTTCAAATCCGAGGGGGATGGCAGCATGTCCGTCTCAGGCGTAATGCCCGGCAAGATCAAGCAGATAACCCTTGAAGACGGCGAGCAGTTCATAGCCGAGTCGTATGCGTTCCTCGCATGCGACACCACTGTAAAGTTCTCGATTCAGACGGTCGGGCTGGGTGCGGCATTCTGGGGCGGCGCCGGCCTCATCCTCCAGAAGTTCACCGGCCCGGGCGATGTTTTTATACACATTGTTGGGGACATATTGGAATACGACCTTGACGGCACCCTAGACCTTGATGTTGATCCTGGCCATATTGCCGGATTCGATGCGACGCTAAAGTACAAGATTCACTTCGTAGACAACATACGCACTGCAATGTTCGGCGGCGTTGGCCTCTTCCTCGCAAACTTCAACGGAAAGGGCCGCGTCATACTCCACAGCGTATCAAGGCACAAGCTCTCAGCAGAAATATACGAAGAGGGAGAGACATCGGAGAAGAAAAAGTAGGTTCCATGAAGGTCATCTACCGCGAAAAGTATGCCACGATAGCAGTTACGAAGCTGCATGGCAAGCGCGGCACATACTCCCACGCCATAACCCTCGGCAGGCCGGTTGCGGCAATACTGCCGGTGTTTTATGATGGCAGCATTCTTATGGAGAAGCAATACAGGAGCGCGATACGCAGATGGGTTTACGAGATACCTGCCGGACATGTAGATGGCAATGAAACCCCCCGTCATGCCGCCGGGCGGGAGCTCGAGGAGGAAACAGGCTACCGCGCCACGAAGCTGGCGCTCATGTACAAGGCATATGAGTCTCCTGCCGATAAAAACTTTCCCATGCACGTATTCCTTGCAACAGGCCTCAAGAAAGGCAGCCAGAACCTGGAAGACACAGAGAGGATAAAGCTGAAGCGGGCAAGCCAGTCGCGCGCATTGGCCATGGTAAGGGATAATGAGATAGTCGACATGAAGACAATCGGAGCGATACTATTCTATAACGATTATATCAATGCGGCAAAAGTCAAAAGGCAAAAATTGGCAAAATGAACTTCAGTGTGTTAGGGGATTATACGCGAGCAACTGTACCGACAGCTTTGGCATTCTGCGCGTTCGCTCTCGGAGTCCTCAGTGCTTATGGTGTCTCATCCGGATACTACAGCTACATTCAAATGAACACGACGATCCCTTCCACCATAGCCCTCGGCTACAGCATGAACTACAGTGGCACAGTTGCGCTGATGGATGCAGGGCAGTATGCGAATTTCGTTAATGAGACGGCATACTCAACGATATACATGGCCAATGTCTCCGCAGGATCCTACGTGGTGCTGGTGAACGTAAGCCCGGGGTCATATTTCGCCACCATTCAAGGTGCAAACAGCAATGGCAGCTCCCATGCCCTTAACTTCTCCCTAAGCTCGTTCACTGCGCCGCAGGGTCATATCAGGTCCATCGATTTCTGGAACACGTATTCGCTGCCGATTATCCTACGGAATTACAGCTCCGTGCAGCTGGAATGGATGGACAGCGCGCCGCTGAAAATGGCATTCCCGAATTCCATATTCGCAAACAACTTCAGCATATTGAGCAACGCGACCTCGGTGATGAACTATACGTGGCTCAACAACAGGGGCACGTACAACCTTACGCTCACATCGCCCGGCAGGTCGGATATGCTTCTTTACATGAACTCAACGCCCGTACTCGTAAACCCGCTGAACCAGAGCATATACAACACGACCTCTAATGACAGCTACCCTGTAGGGATAAGCAGCTACGGCCTAAGCAACTCTTCAGGCAATCTCGGCCCTTACCAGATAAAGACCGACGGCATCGGTGGATATGCCGTGATAAACTCTGTTTCCGCATACAATGCAACGGCCAGAGCAAACGCCTCAAAAGGCGGAGCGAGCCTGCAGCTGAATGCGGTCATGAATATAGTGTCCGGCGGCAAGACATATGCTTACTGGCTCCAGGATGCTTTGCTGCTGAACACGAGCAATATGACATACAGCCTGGCCGACAATATCTGGAACAGCACCGCACACGATGCAAACATGTCAAACGGCACCGTTCTGGGCGGGGGCTATGTGTCCCCTACAAACAGCACAAACAGCAGCAGGGACTACTACGCACAGCAGACCAATTCCTCGGCGTACACCCTTCCGTTGGTGTTCTCCCCTGTAATGAAAATACAATACTATTCCGGCAGGCCCGAGGTGTCATTCGGCGTAGATACCAAATCCGGCACTTATTACTTCGATAATGTGACGTTCAACATCACTTCCGACAATGCGTACTTCCTGCTGACGCCGTATTACATGACCCCGGGAGGAACCTTCTACGACTTCGAGTTCGTATTCGGAGGCGAGGCCAACGGAGCCACGACAGCATTTAACGAGATGTCGTCAAGCCTGTGGTTATACTATTACCTTAAGTTCGCCACTTATGACAGCGGTTCCTCTAACTTTGTGACCTAACTCAATTCGCCAAATCGACTTTTACCAACGCAGATTGAGGTTTTTATCCCCATATTTGAGGGGAAAATTACCCAGAAC
>JAMCZF010000051.1 GCA_023485825.1 Candidatus Martarchaeota archaeon | reverse complement strand
CCTCAAGAACGACTTCAAGCTGCAGGGCCGTGGGATGTATGTATATTGTTGCGAGCACCGTCAACAACGCTATGACAGGAAGCGAGTATATTATCTCAGAGAGGCCCATCCCTGCCATGTACGTCGATGACTTTGTGGGCGATGTGACAACCATGTCCTGCAGCTTGAAGTCGTTCTTGAGGTGCGAGAGATCGCCTTGGAGGCCGATTCCGCTGGATATCATGGTCATTATCAGCGCGCCCTCGATGCCTACGCCAACCAGCGCGCCCCTGCTCACGAAGGTTATGACAAACAGTATCGAGAGCGGCGCAAGCATGGCGTTTATCATCATTACCGGGTAATTCTTCATGGCGTAGATGGCATTGACAAGCACCGATGCGAGTATCTGGCTCGCTGCGTTCCTACCACTCATCGTAATTGCCTTCTTTATCGTCCCTGTCGATTGATTTCTTGACAATGAAGTAGAATATGTCCTCCAGCGATACTGGGTTCGATGAGAACCTTATGCCCTTCTTTATGAGCTCCTTCGATACCCTGAAGGCTTCCTGCTCGTCAGTCAGTATCTGCATGCCGCCGTCTGTGCCCCTCACCAGCCTGCCCCTGGCCCTGGGCCTGTAGCTGTTCGCAGGCAGCCTTATGCTGTACTGGTATCGTATCTTCATGCGCAGCTCGTCCATGGTGCCATGGGCCATGAGTTTCCCGTCTTCTATGACGCATATCCTGTCTGCAAGGCGTTCCGCCTCCTCAAGGTAATGCGTTGTTAGTACTATGAGCCTGTCCTTCTTGAGCTTGTTGAGCACATTCCACAGCTCCTCCCTTGAGATGGGATCCAGCCCGGTGGTGGGCTCGTCCAGGAATATGAGCCTTGATTCAGATGCGAGGATCATGGCCACAAGGGTCTTGCGCTTGGTGCCGCCGGAGAGCTTCCTCGTGACAGTGTCCTTGTACTCGGATATGCCGACCTCTTCCATGGCCTTCAGCGCACGGAGCGATGCCTCTTTGTACGACAGGCCCCTGTATAGCAGGTATGTGGTTATGTTCTGCGCGGGGGTGAGCCAGCCTATGGTCCTCGCCTCTTGCGGAACTATTGACATGTCGCCGCGCACGCGGTCTGGGTCCTTTATCAGGTCGATTCCGTCAATGCTGGCCGTGCCGCTGTCGGGCATCAGCTCTGTCGCGAGTATGCGTATAAGGGTCGTCTTGCCCGCGCCGTTGCGCCCGATGAGCGCGAGTATGCCGTTGCCGTCGTAGCTGAAGCTGACCCTGTTGAGGGCCTTCTTGCCCTTCGTGTAGCTCTTGCTTATATTGCTGAAGGAGAGACTCACCATCAAATCCCTTATAGATTGCATGATATATATTTTAGAGGTTCTTCTCCATGGCTAGGAGCTCTCCAACCGCAACTTTGTAGGATTTTCAGCTTGAAGTGCCCGATGTCTTTGAATCACGCCTGCAGCCCTTATGGCATGCGGGCCCGCTGCTTCCATGCTTGGCATCTCGAGCTTGGAAGCGAGTCTGCGCATGCGCGAGAGGCTCCGCGTGCGCAGCATCATGTTTGCCTTGCTTCTCGCGCCCACGCGCAGCGCGGCGCTGGAGCTGCTCCCGAGCCTTTTGTGCGCGTGCGCTACGATGCGCGCGTACCTCTTGACAAGCGCGAGCCTGCCCGCGCCAAGGGCTATCTGCAGTATTGTTCCCGAGTTCCTGCGCACCAGCTCGTCGTCATGCGAAGACAGCCAGGCATGCGCCTTTCCCGCGCCCCTTGCAAGGCGCTCTGGCAGCGACAGGCTTCCGCTGTTGAACATCGCATACATTATTGTCCGCGCGTTATTCCGCACCGCCCTGTGACGGTGGCACTTCAGCATGTCATATGCAACGCGCGCGCCCTCTGCCAGCGACCTTGCGCGCTGGACGTCGCCGCACAGGAAGACAGCGTGCATTATGCTGCCCGCGTTGCTGCGCACCGTCTCCTCGGGATGTCTAATAAGCCACGCGTACGTCCCCTGCGCGATGCTTGCCATCTTCGTCGCATGCTGCAGGTCCCCCCTGAGAAGCGCGGCATACAGCAGGAGCCCCGCGTTGCTGCGCACTATCCTGTCCCGGTGCCCTGCGAGCCTATCGTACGTGCCCTGCGCGCCCTCTGCCAGTTTCGCTGCCAGCTGAGGGCGCCTCTGCTTCATCGCCACGTTGAATATCGTGTCCGCGTTGCTGCGCACCGCTCCGTGCCTGTGGTGCCTCAGAAGCCCTTTTATACCAAGCATCAGCGAAGCGCTGTACCGCGACAGGTTCACGCCCGGATTCGGGAGCCCGTGCTCAGTTGCTGTGTCAAGCTCTGTGCGCAGGTGCCTTCCGAGCATCGGAAGGGACATGCTCATGCTATCGGTGATCCCGCGGACGTGTACGCCGCGCTCAAGATACCGCACAGCGATGAGCTTGGAGAACCTTGCGGCCAGTTTGCGGTACTCTGACTGGGCCTTCCCTGCCCCTGCACCCGCGTAAAGCGCAGCTTCCACGCGCTCAGCGATCCGCTGCCTGTCCTTGCTCAGGATTCCGGTCGGAAGCTTGGCTGATCTTAGGCTGAGGTAAGGAGCTATATGCTCCAACGCAGGGTCCCTGCGCAGCCTGCTGAGCGCGTCCGCATTGGAGCCGGCTGCGCTCTTGGGCGCCGGGATTCTTTCCATCCTATTCCGCATCTTGCTCGACTTTATGCCCGTAGATAACGGCTCTTCAGGCCGTGTTACTGTCTGGCGTGCGCCATATATTTATAGGTTTACCATCAGTCGCGGGATGTCATATCCCGAAATAATGTCCTCACGACAAAGGAATTAGAGTTTGTAAGGGATATACAAGTCATGAGGACTTTAACCAATAGGGGGATGAGATGGGGCATTCGAGAACTGAGAAAAAAAGATCAATCAGTGTACCGAATCTCCAAACAGTTACACATATCCGAGAGACATGCCAGGAGGCTACGGAAAAAGCACGAGGATGTGCCCGGTTATCTGATAGATCAGATACGGCTGCAAAAACCAGGCAGAAAACCAATCCCCATAGACAAGGATGATAGGGACATGGTATTGAAAGCATACGAAGAAATGCCAATGTGTGCGGTAAAGATGGAGAAATACCACGATTTGGTAGGCATACCAAGAATACCACACAACCGAATACAGAGGATACTTGACGATGCTGGCATCTCTAAACCCCTAGGGAAAAAGATCAAGAGGAAGAACTGGATTCGGTGGGAGAGGAGGCATAGCAACAGTTTGTGGCATGCGGACTTCAGCGAAGATGGCTACGGGAACCACATACTTGCGTACATTGATGATGCATCTAGAAAGATTGTAGGTTATGGAAAATTCAACAACGCGACGACAGAAAACGCATTAAACGTGCTTTATGGGGCAGTGAAAAAGTTCGGAAAACCCAAACAAATAATGACCGACCATGGTTCTCAATTCTGCATTGATGAGGACAGGGTATACCGATTCAGAGAGGAGTTGAAGAGGCTTGGAATAGAACACATTATGTCCGCAGTTAAGAGGCCTCAGTCAAATGGAAAGATAGAAAGGTGGTTTGGCACTATGGACAGGTTGTACAAACGTTTTGATTCTGACCTTGACAGACTCGTAGAGTGCTATAACAATACGCCTCATTTAAGTCTGGACACAACGCCAAATATCGCATATCTGAACAAGATGTCAAGGGAAATGATGGAACCCATAATGAATAAAAGGTGAGATGACGAAAAAGGATTACCGAGAGGACATTAATTCAGGATACCACAACGACTGCGAAGCCTTGCCTGCACCGCCTCTCCCGCAAGCTCGCGATACGCATCGCTGCCTATCCATCTTGCGCTCCTCGATTCGCTTTTCTTGAGCTGCATTGCCGTTTTTATCGCAACCTTGTTCAGGCGCATGTTCCTCTTCCCGATCTCCCGCAGTGCCCAGTTGACCGCCTTCTTGACGGAGTTCCTGCCGTCTGCCGATTCCCTGATTATCAAAGGCAGGAATCCGACGAATACCCTGTCATCCAATTCCTTCCTGTGCACTGCGATGTACGCGATGAGCGAGAACGAGGCCCGCTTCTCGTATTCTGGCCTGCGGCTGCTCCACTCCCCGACTTTGTCGAGTGCGAACCGCGTCCATGAGAACATGCTGCATGCAGAGTCGCATACGTCCCACGAGTTAATGTCCTTCACCCACCTCTCTAACTGTTTGCCTGTTGTCTTGTCACGATCTGCAATTATGGTGGCAAGGACCATTGCTTCATGGACGCCAGAGTCCCAAAGCCTCAGGGAAAGGCCTTGGTCCCTGCCAATGCTCTTCGCCAACTCCCTAAGTTTAGGGACCGGTATGCCCAACGTATTGTCTGCAACAATGCCGAACCTCTTCATGCCCTCGACATTGCGTCTGTTCCCCATGGAATACAGCTGTTTCATCACAACATCATACTCCATTCCATCACTCCGAAAGCAGCTTCTCCAGCTTCTTGTTGTACTGCCTTCTTATCATGTCGAAATCCAGGCCGCGCAGCTTGTAGTACACGCTCTCCGGCACGTTGAAGGCCGGGCTTATGTCCCCCTTTATCCCAAAGCTCCTGAAAAACTCCAATGCGTGCTTCTTGGAATGCGCGCTTATCTCGAGCTCGCAGTTCATGTACGGCCTCTGCACCAGCGTAATCGTGCAGTTATCCACGCCGTATGACTCCCGTTCTATCTCCAGATAACTGTAGTTGACCCCGTGCAAAATCATCCTTGCTATCTTCACGGCCGTGAAGAAGTCATGAACCGCTATCGTGTGCTCCTTGGGCAGCCTCCTCAGCGCAGGTATGTGCCTGAGCGTCAGGGTAGTCCTGCCTTCGTCAGCGCTTATCCTCATCCATGTGTCGTACTCGGAACCAAGACCAAGCGCCCGAGGGCCTGCGACAGGCTCTATCTCGAAGGTGACGCTCTTCGAAATGCGCTTGGAGTGCATCTTCGCTTTCAGGGCCTTCAGCTTCTTCAGGACCTCGTCCCTGTCTACGTTTATTACGCAGACGGTTCTGCCTGCTGGCCTATCTCCTGTCTCCGCTTCCACTTATGACACCGCGCTCCTTCCTGCTCCTCAGTTTCTCTATGTTGTACACCGCAATGTCCTCGAGACCTATCCCGGCTTCGTACGCTATCCGTGAGACGTACCACAGGATGTCACCCAACTCGCCCTTTATGGCCTCCTTGTCCAGCTCCTCCCCGTCCCTTGCGGTCTTCTTTATCTTGTTGAGGAGCTCGCCTACCTCGCCGGCAAGCCCTAACGCCGGGTAGTATATGCCGCCATCCAGGTTCTTAGGATATACCGCCGTCTCATGCGTGTTTCTCTGATATTCCGCGAAGTCCATGACTGCACCACTTGATATTCTCTAAATGCATTATTATACCTTTTCAGGTAAGTATCACTGGAGTTCCAATGGCAGAGATAACCAATGCAGTAATACGCAAGATAATAGACTCGAGGGGCAATCCAACAGCAGAAGTCGACATAATATCAAACAGGGCCGTAGGGAGGGCATCCGCACCGAGCGGAGCGAGCAAGGGAACCTTCGAGGTGAAGGACTATCCCGGCGGCGGGATAGACCAGGGCATAAGGGCCTTTGAGAGGGTAGCGCACATGGCAGTCGGCATGCGCCTCTCAGACCAGAAGAACTTCGATGCGATGCTGCACGAGGCCGACGGCACGAATGACTTCGCGAGAATAGGCGGCAATGTTGCTGTGGCCATGTCACTAGCATACGCCAAGGCCTCTGCGCTGTCTGAAAACATGGAGCTTTACCAGGCGCTGTCCACGGGGAAAGCAAAAAGCCTTCCAATTCCCATAGGCAACATAATAGGCGGCGGCCGGCACGCCATAAACGGCACCACGATGCAGGAATTCCTTTCTCTTGCGCGCGCTGGCAGCTATTCCGAGTCGGCATTCGCCAACGTATCGGTGCACAAGAACGCAGGCAAGCTTCTCCGCGGGAAGTTCCCGCAGCTGAGCCTGGGCCTTGGCGACGAGAAGGCATGGGTCGCGCCGCTGAGTGATGACGAGGCCCTTGAGATACTCTCAGATGCCATAAAAGCGGCATCAGACGAAACCAAGGCCGACATAGGTTTATCAGTGGACCTTGCCGCTTCGGAATTCTGCGACAACGGCACCTACTCGTACGGGGACAGGATACTCTCAACGGACGAGCAGATAGACTTCGTCGCAGATCTCGCGCAGAGGTTTGGCATAAGGTCACTTGAGGATCCGCTCGACGAGAGCGACTTCGATGGGTTTGCAAGGCTCACCAAGAAGATAGGGAGCAAGACCATGATAATAGGTGACGACCTCTTTGTAACGAACAAGGAGCGCCTGCAGAAGGGCATAGGCATGGGCGCAGCAAACGCCATACTGATAAAGCCCAACCAGATAGGCACCCTGTCCGACATGATCGATACAGTGGAGCTCGCGAAGAGGAGCAACTACAAGACAGTCATATCGCACAGGAGCGGAGAGACAGAAGATTCGACGATAGCGCATCTCGCAGTTGGCCTGGGAATAGGCTACATCAAGACCGGAACCATCGGCGGCGAGAGGACAGCAAAGCACAACGAGCTCATAAGGATAGAGGAAAGGATGCGGAACGGCTGATGCTCAGAAAAGGCTCTCGCCTGTCATCTCCTTCGGCTTGCCTATGTTCAATAGTCTGAGTACTGTGGGGGCAACATCCTGTAGGCCTCTGCCTTCCTTCAGTTTGACGTTCCTCAATGCAGGATCGTCGCTTACCATAATGAATGGAATCCTGTTCTTCGTGTGGCTGGTGCGCAGGCCTTCTGTCTTGTCCTCTATGCAGCCATGGTCAGCAAGCACGAGCGCTATCCCGTCGCGCTTCAGCGTCTCGTTTACGACCTTGCCTACATTGTCGTCTACGGCCTTGACGGCCTTCAGTATCGCGTCCCATACGCCTGTGTGGCCGACCATGTCCGCATTGACGAAGTTGGTTATTATGACATCGTACCTGCCGCCCCGGATCTCCTCCACGAGCCGGTCACCAACCTCGTACACTGACATCTCCGGCTTGAGGTCGTATGTCGCGACCTTCGGGCTTGGTATCAGTATGCGCTCCTCGCCAGGCCTCGGCTCCTCAACCTGGCCGTTGAAGAAGAAGGTAACGTGCGCGTACTTCTCGGTTTCGCTTATTCTAAGCTGCCTCAGCCCAGCATTAGACAGCACATCCCCCAGAAGGTTCACGGCAGGTTCCGGTGGATATGCGATGTGAACTCTGCTGCTCATCGGCGAGTAAAACTCAGTCATTGCAACGAAGTACACGTCCATGGGGCTGCGCCTCCAGCCCTCAAAGCTGTCCTCTACGATCGCCCTGGTGAGCTGGCGCGTCCTGTCGGTCCTGAAGTTGAAGAATATTACGCTGTCGCTGTCCCTGATGCCGGTGTACCACGACGCCCGCCTCGGCACTATGAACTCATCGGTTTCCCCCCTGGCATAGCACTCCTCAAGGCACCCCACTAGGTCATCAAAGGTCAGCCTCGACTCGCCTCTTGCTATGCAGTCGTATGCGGCCTTCGTCCTGTCCCACTTCTTGTCGCGGTCCATAGCATAGTACCTCCCGGATACGCTGCCTATTGCCCCTATTCCAAGCTCGTCCGTTTTTCCCACGAGCTCGCGCACATTGCGCAGCGTTCCATTGACGGGCGCATCCCTGCCGTCGGATATTACGTGCACTACAACATCATTGAGGCTCTCCTTCTTGCACAGCTCAAGGATTGCGATGCAGTGGTCCATATGCGCGTGCACGCCCTCCTTCTGCAGCAACCCAATGACGTGCAGCGTCGTATTGTTCTTCTTGCAGTTCTCAACGGCACCGCGGAGTGCACTGTTACTGAAGAAAGCCCCTGATTCTATGTCCCTGTTTATCCTGGGCAGTGACTGGAAGAATATCCTTCCGGAGCCTATGGTCATGTGCCCCACCTCTGAATTGCCCTGATACCCTGCAGGCAGCCCTACGGCCTCTCCGGCAGCGTCAAGCAGTGTGCTGGGATACCTGTCCATAAGCTCCTTAGTGAATGGGTTGCTCCCTAGCGCCGTCGCGTTGAATTCACCCTCCTTCCTGTAGCCCCATCCGTCGCGTATTATCATTACAATCGGCTTGTGGGTCATGCCAATGCCTGTGACATCCTCAACTAAAACCTGTGGGCTTCCCCTGCGTCATGGATTCCACCCCTTTGGTGCAGAGCATGTTTTCGGTTCCTTGATAACGGCCCCACATTGAGGCCTTGCATTGCCTCCCTCGTAACTTCCTGCGTGTCCCGCAGCGGCTCCTTTGAGTATGTTTATTGATGCGTTCATGCCCCTGTCCACACGCACCGCGGTTTCCGCAGGCGCATTCTTCTTCCATTGGTGACGTCCCCCTCCTTGTGCCGCAACCGCTGCACATCCTTGTTGTGTTCCTTGCGGATGCCTCTGTGACAATCATACCGGCACTCTCATCTTGTTTATTGTAGAGATTCTTTGAGGGAATCAGCTGCAAGACTGTTTCCGCTCGGAGTTTAGGATCCGGGCAGAGCCTTAATCCGTGCGACATTGTGGAATCCATGCTATCTGTGTCATTTCTCATGTTTATATGCCTTTTTATGCGTTCGCTTTTATTCCCAATGGGTGTGGTGCGGGGTTTCCCGCTTACTAAGAAAATCCATGTGCAATAGGCGTATGCCTTTTCAATCTTTATTTGTGCAGTGCCTCTCCGGTGAATCCGCACGACCACACGCCTGCCGGATGGCCGGGTATATTGGCGGGGCCGCGTTCGGGGCTTCGGGTGTCCCTGCTAGATTTTTCCGCTAGATTTTTCCTTGTATTGATGCATGTACATGCGCTTTTGTCCTATCCTCCCTGCCGCGCGAGAATGAAAGTATGCCGGCCACAATGAGTATGGCTATGGATACTATGAATGCTGTGTCTATGCCATGCAGGAAGCTCGTTGACACGCCGCCTATGAGCCTGGACGTCCCGAGAAGTATGCCGAATGCCGTTGACCTTGACACTGCCAGCGATGCGGCGGTTATGGCTATCACGAAGCTGCCCAGCATGCCGACGCTCGACGCCGTGCGCAGGAATCCAGACGTGCTTCCGTACTCCTCTCTAGGCGCATGGGCCATCACGGTGCTGTTGTTCGCAGGCCAGAACATCGCGCCCCCTATGCCCGTTAATATGGTGGCGAGTACTACTATGTAGTAGGATGTCGTTGCGGTAAGCGCAAGGTACACCAGTATTGCAATGCACATTAGCGATATGCCCAGCGTTGCGAGTATCCTTGCGCCGAACCTGTCCGACAACCTGCCCATGTACGGCGCAGACAGGCTCCCTACCACGTATCCCGGGATCAGGAGCACCGAAGCCGAAAACGGATCCAGGCCGCGTATTCCCTGCAGGTAAAGGATCACAATGAACACTACAGACATGTATCCCAGGCTCTGGAAGAACGATGCGGATATGGAGTACTTGAGTATCCTGCTCTTGAATATCCTGAAGTTGAGCATAGGGTGCTCTGATGCCCTTTCCCACAGGACGAACAGAACCATGAGCACTGCGCCGACCGTCGCGAGGGCAATGTTAAACGGCGTTGCGCCGAAGGTCGCGAAGTCTATCATTGAGAAGGTGAGAAGCACGAGCGATGCGCCGAAGGAGGCCATGCCCGGTATGTCGAGTTTTTGCTGGATTTTCTTCTTGTCCTTGATGTACACTACGCCGAGGCCCACTGCAACAATTCCTATGGGCACGTTTATGAAGAATATGTACTGCCAGCCAACGAACGTGGTTATAACCCCGCCGATGACTATGCCGAGAAGGGCGCCAACGTTGTAGCCGAAACCGGTGAACCCGAAGGCGTGCCCGCGCCTTTCAGGAGGGAACGTATCTGCAACGATCGCGCCGCTGTTTGAGGTAACCAGCGCCCCACCAACGGCCTGCACCGCCCTGGAAAACACAAGCACAAGCACGTCACCCGAGAACCCGCACATCGCAGAGCCCACGGTGAACACCGCAAACCCGAGATTGAACATGTTGCTCCTGCCGAATATATCCCCCAATTTCCCAAGCTGGGTCGTTGCCACCGCCAGGACAAGCAGGTACACCAATATTATCCATATGGATGTGTACAGCGTCGCGTGCAGCGCTTGCGTTATCGCGGGCAGCGCTAGCAGTACGACAGTGGAGTCGATGGCGCCCATAAGCACTCCTACGACTATTATCGCGAGTATTCTATTCTCACTGGTCAAGAAACCACGGCACAGAAGCTATTATGACCCAACCTATTATATTTCTATCGCCGCCTGCATTATATAGAATGTCGATATTCTTGCAGGGATGATGCAATTGAGGATACTGTTCCACAGGGACATGCTTCGTCACAACGTGCGCAGCAATGTAGAGGGTCCGCAGAGACTCGCCAAACTTGCGGCGCGGGAAGACATAATGGACTATCTTCCTTCCGTCAAACGCGACAAGGAGGAGCTCCTCGGCCTTGTCCACACAAAGGAGTACATAGAGCGCATAAAGGCCGCATGCAGGAAGGGCGAGAGGGTTGCAGATGTCAGGACGACACCCAATACGTACGCGGCGGCCCTGATTGCCTCCGCCATAAGCGTGGATGCGGCGATGGATGGCGACTTCGCTGCCGTCAGGCCTCCCGGGCACCACGCATCAGCGAGCACGGAGGGCGGTTTTTGCCTCTTCAACAACATGGCCATAGCATCAACGTTCCTGGCGGATCAGGGCAAGAAGGTTCTTGTCATAGACATAGATGCGCATCCCGGCGACGGGACGCAGCGCACAGTCGAGTCAAGGGCCAGGCAGAAGGGCGGCGCCGCGGACATCATATACATATCGATAAGCGGGGAGGGCGCGTGGCCCTTAGGCGCGGTCACGAGGCCGTACATAGCAAGGGTCCACAACAACATCGTCTCACTGAACATGCTTGTCCCGGCCGGCGCCGGCGACGATATGCTCGCCGGATCGGTGAGCCTGGCGATGCACATCGCATTGCAGTATAAGCCGGACGTGATAGGGGTGTCTTTCGGGGCAGACGGCCACCAGGACGAGGGCCTCGGCTTGAAGTACACCGAGCGCGGGTTCTACGACCTCGGGATTACACTGCGACAGCTCGGCGTGAAGACATTCGCGGTTCTAGAGGGAGGCTATCACAGGCTTGTATGCGAGTGCATAGACTTCTTCATAGCGGGGATCGAGGGAAGGCGATACCCATACGATGCGCCGAACTCAATATCATCGCAGGCCCTATGGGACAAGTACAACTGCGCGATGAAGGACGTAAGGGCAGTGGTCATGGGCACCGGAGGAATGCACCAGGCGTCCGAACTCGACATCGATGTGGTACTGTAGCATAAGTCTTTAAGCATGCGCGTTCAATAAATCCGCGATGATTAGATGGTCAGCAAGAAGAATGCAACCGCAAGCCCGGGAAGGCGCACGCTGCCTACCCCTGTCATAGCCGGCATAATAGTAGTTGTTGTCATAGCCGCGGTTTCGGTGTGGATACTCACGCAGGGCTTCAAGGCAGCCCCGGCCGCAGCGTCAAATCCCGGCACCACGGTGTACATGAACCAGAGCCAGTTCGAGCAGTTCGCAGGACCCGGCGGAAGGTACAATGCAACAAGCAATGCAGAAGCCAGCACCCTTGCGTCTTACATAATGTCCAATGCGACGAGCACCGGCTCAGGCTACCTGATCAACAACGTGACCGGCGCATGGGCCGCCAGCTACACCATAAACAGCACAACCCCGAGCTCCGGCGCCGGCGGGGCGTATTCCGAGGAGATTGTGCTCAATACATCCATAGCCCCAAAGGTCTACTACGAGATGCAGCTCAGTGCAAAAAGTCAGACTAACGCCACAATGGTGAACTCGAGTGCAGACGGCATGACGTACTTCTACATCTCATCGAATGTTTTTGGGCGCACAGGGACCATACTCGCGGGCTACAAGGGCTCTTATGTCGCAACGTACGTGCAGATCGGGGGGCCTGCGGTGTCAGGCAGCGATATTGCATCTGTAGTGGCATCTGAGCTGCCGTGAAGGCGGATTGGCCCTGTTGTGCGCCGCCTTGCGGTTGTGAGTGAACTGGCCGGCCGCCTGGCAGCCCTGCCGGATAGCAGCGCCGTCCGAGTGCAGTTTCTGCACCGGCGCCTTCCTTACCGGCGCGTCTGTATCAAAATATATATCCATATACTTCCATACATCAGAACTCCCTCGGTATTGGCCCTCACCGCCTTCAACTGACAGGTGTGCTTCCGGCCGCGTGCGGCTGCAATCCACCACGGAAAGCGGATGTCCACTACTCTGCTGACAAGCGCAAGATATATAAATATGACTATGATTATCATTCACAGGCGATCAGATGGTAGATTTTACCGGAGACCTTTTGGGAAATACGGGGAATAGCAGTGGGAGCAACATGGACCTCAGTTCGTCCACGCAGATAAAGATAGTGACTGTAGGCGTGGGCGGCGGTGGAAACAACACGGTCAACAGGCTGATTAAGTTCGGCGTGAAGGGCACCGAGCTTGTTGCGATAAACACCGATGTCCAGCACTTCAAGATGCTCGATGACAGGATCAAGAAGGTCCTCATAGGCAAGAGCATCTCAAGGGGGCTCGGCGCAGGAGGAGACCCTGTGGTGGGCGCAAAGGCCGCAGAAGTCGACAGGCAGCAGATAGAGGAGATACTTTACGGGGCGCAGCTCGTATTCCTCTGCGCAGGAATGGGCGGCGGGACCGGAACCGGAGCGATACCTGTTGTGGCGCAGATTGCAAAGGAGCAGGGCGCGATAGTCGTCGCCATGGTAACCTACCCGTTCGATTTGGAGCGCGTCAGGAAGGTCAAGGCCGAGGAGGGCATACAGAACCTGAGGAAGGCCTGCGATAGCGTGATAATACTTGACAACAACAAGCTGGTCAAGCTCGTTCCGAACCTCCCTATGAATGAGGCGTTCGCTGTAGCTGACGACATACTGTCAAAGGCCATAGGCGGCCTCGTGTGGACGATAACGCAGCCGAGCCTGATAAACATAGACTTCGCCGACGTACGCTCGATAATGGGCAACGGCGATGTCGGTTTTATATCTGTGGGCACAGGCAAGGGCAACGACAAGGTGACGTCAGCGGCAGAGTCTGTGATCAAGAACAAGCTGCTTGATGTAGACTTCGAGAATGCAAAGGGCGCCTTGATACACATATCGGGCGCATCAGACCTGACCCTTGGAGACGCGATAAAGGCCGGTGAGATAATAACGGAGCGCATGGATCCCAAGGCAAACGTCAAGTGGGGCGCGAGGATAATACCCGGATACGAGGGCCAGCTTGAGATAGTGGCGATAGTGACGGGGGTATCGGGCTCGAGCATACTCGGCAAGTTCGAGGAGAAGAAAAGGTCACTCGCCTTTGGCGACCTAGAGATGATCTAATGGCAGAGGAATTCGACTACGATGCATTCAAGCCAAGGGTGGCTGTGGTCGGCCTGGGGGGGCAGGGCAGCAACCTGATAAACAGGCTTTTCAACAACGGCATAAAGAGCGCCGATACCATAGCCATGAACACAGACGTGGGCCACCTCAACATGATAAAGGCGCAGAAGAAGATCCTGCTGGGCAAGGAGATAACCCAGGGTCTCGGTGCTGGCGGCTTCCCTGAAGTGGCTGCAAAAGCGGCGGAGATAAGCAAGTCAGAGATAGAGGGCGCGCTGAAGGGCTACAATCTCGTGTTCATCGCAGCAGGAATGGGCGGCGGCACAGGCACGGGGTCTGCGCCGTTCGTAGCACAGGTGGCAAGGGAGATGGGCGCCACTGTCATAGCTACAGTGACATATCCTTTTGCGCTGGAGCGCAGCAGGAAGCTCAAGGCAGAATGGGGAATAGAGCAGCTCAGCAAGCAGGCGGATTCAGTGATAGTGATAGAGAACGACAAGCTTCTCTCCTATGTGCCGAATCTCCCTATAGAGCGCGCATTCGAGCTTGTGGACAACATAACAGGCAATGCGGTCAAGGGCATAGCAGACACGATAACCCTGCCGAGCCTGATAAACCTGGACTTCGCCGACCTGAGGAATGTAGTCAAGAACACAGGCACCGCAGTCATAAGCCTCGGCGCAGGGCACGGCTCCAACAGGGTCGAGCAGGCGATACGCTCCACGCGCACCCATCCTCTCCTCACAGTGGATTATGAAGGCGCGAAGGGCGCGCTGATTCATGTGGTCGGCGGAACAAACCTGACGATAAAGGAGGCCACTGCGATAGGGGAGGGCGTTACCACAAACCTCGCGCCTGATGCGAATGTGATATTCGGCGCGCGCATGCTGCCGGAGCTGAACGACGAGATAAGGGTGATGTCAGTCGTAACCGGAGTAAAGGCCAAGTTCGGAGAGGCGAGGAAGAGGCTGGAAGAGGCGGAGCCGTTGCGCATGTCAGCAGTCGACGGCATACTCTGACACGACAACCGCAGCAATCCGCACAGCCGCATGCCTCCTGCAATCCAATACAGTTACTGTGGGTAGATTACTCCTGGCGGTTGCTTCAATGGTTATAGTGTCTGAGAAAAAGGCCTTCGAGGTCGTGAAGTTCGAGACTATAATAAAAAGATGCCCAATATGCCTGTCGGATACGGAGCAAACAGCATACTATGCCAGGGCACCGGAACTGAGCGTCACGGTGCACATGGACACGGACCCGCCGTGCGACATGAAGGTGTCCCAGGAGACGGGCCACGCCTACGAATGGGACGTGCTTGCGGAGTGTTCCAGGTGCCATTACATGTACAGGGTGATGGGCGTGCCTAGGATGCGGATAAAGGACATACCAAAGGACACGTCGGCGGAGGAGCACGAGCTCGCGCTTACCTGCTGCGACATCTGCTACAACGAGTACTACAAGTACACTATAAGCGATGTGTTCATAAATCTCAGCAACTTCGGCAAGGTGTACCTCTGCGGGGAACACGCGCGGGAGGCTGAGCAGGAGAGGAAAAAGGAGGGAGCATACACAAGCCTTGCCGCACGCCTGTCGAGATGGAGCCATGTGAAGGAAAAGCCAATTGTGGTGCATCTGGAAGACGGGCGCCAGCTCATCCTCAAGAGCAACAAGGACATCAGCACCAGGATTCTCGCAGTGCTGCATATGCAGGGGCCCATGCCGCGGGGCGACGTGCGCAAGGATCAGCGTCTCAGGGGCTCGGACGGCGCTGCGTTCGACGATGCAGTCAGCTATCTGAAGGGCATGTCACTGATCCACGAGCAGCAGCAGGGCGCCATAATCAAGAGGCAGGTTATCTCCCTGACAGATGAAGGAAGACTGGCGGCATCTGCCCTGGTCAAGAAGTTCAGATAACACTAAATTTATTGCCAACCAATCGGTACCGGTAGAAAAGATGCTTTACCTAGTTTACGGCTCTCTATACTTCCCCAAGAGCAATGAGATTGAGCTGCGCAGGCTCTTCGGCGAGTACACGACAATATCGCGGTTCCTGAACATGCACATAATCAGGGCAAGGAACATCAATATAAAAAGTGGGGCATCAGGCGCGAGGTTCATATACCGCATTCTGAAGTTGCAGTTCCACAGCAGGATAGAGGAATCTGATTACCTCAACTCCATAATGCGTGCCCTGGAAGGCTCCAGGATAACAGAGAAGCGGATGAAGATAGAGTGCATCGACATACTGTCCAGGAGGGGCTATTCCGCCAAGGACATCGAGGTCTTCCTGGGCCGGGGCCTTGAAGGCAATGGCGCCAACATCGACATAGCAAACCCGGAGGTGCTGTGCTATGTGGTGCTCTTCAGGATGGAATGCTACATCGGATTCATTTCATACAGTCAACTGCGATTCATAGACCCGGGCAGGCACTACAAACAGCTGTCAAACGGCATCAGCAGAGCCGAGTTCAAGATAATGCAGGCATTCGACGAGTTCAGGATAAGGACCAAAAGCGGGATCGCGCTTGACCTTGGCGCAGCGCCCGGTGGCTGGACCTCATACCTTGCCAAAAGGGGGATGAAGGTCATAGCGGTTGACAAGGGAAGACTCGACTACGATGCATTCAACAGGCTGGGCATAAGCATATGCGTGCCGGCCGACGGAAGGCCCGAGAAAGCCGACGTCGACATGTTCGATGTCATTGATATCAAGTCGGGATTTGGGGGGGCATCCCTTGGCAGCATAGGCAAGCTATCAATGATAGCCTGCGACATGAACGTTTCCCCTGAGGAGACGGCAGCGGCCCTGCTGCGGTTTTCGCGTTACCTGAAGAAAAACGGCATCGCCCTCGCCACAATAAAATGCACGACGAGGAACATAGAGAAGTATGTGGGCATAGCCGCGAAGGAGCTTGAAGGCGAGTTCATCGTGAAGGGCGTGAGAGTCCTGCCGAGCAATAGGCAGGAAGCGACGCTCTTCGCTGTCAAGGAGCAGCAACCGCATGATATTCGATAGCATCAAAACCGCGCAGACATTCCCGCAGAACAGCGAGCGCGGCATCGCGCACGCGGAAGCGCATAATGCCGACAGCGTTCCCCGGGCAAAGCCTGCCGGACCGCCGCACGGCTTGTAATCGGCAGACCCCCATGCCGTCCAGGAAGGCGCTCATCCGTCATCTATCTTTTTCTTCCTCTGCAGCTTGAACATCTCCACTATCTCATGCGTGGTTGTCGCGTCTTCAGGGCCCTTGTCGCGATAGCCCTTGCCGACTATCCTTGGGAACCTCAGGGCGTAGCCCTGCTCCTCCTGGTCCTTGTAATCGGACTTTCCGCATGTATGCATTGGCGACCTCGTTATCTCGTCAGCGCGAACCTCTATCACATGCAATGGCTCGACCCAGAAGTCAGGCACTAGCACTGACTCGACGCGCGGTGGCTTATTCCTGCTCCTTGACCTGCCGAGATCTTTCCGGAAGAACACCATCTGCTCCTCCGTGAATCCGGTGCCGATGCGCGTTATGGACTCGAATGCATCGCGCTCCTTGTTGTAAACCGCAGTGAGCAGCCCCCCGAAGCCGAATTCTGCGCGCTGGCCCCTGCCGAGATAGTACCCTATTATGACCAAGTCAACGGTGTCGGAGAGCTCGGCCTTATAGCTGCGCTTCATCTTTATCCACGAGAATTTCCTTGCGCCTGCGACGTACTTCGAGCCCGGTTCCTTGGCTATTATGCCCTCAAGTCCGCTGCCTACTGCAGTGTTGAAGTACCTCTCCAGCTCAGGGGAGGATCTTGCCTCTATCCTGTCAGTCAAGCGTATAATGTTGCCCTCCTTGAGCATCGACTCGAGCGCGGCCCTGCGCCCGGTGTACTCCATGCCTATGTAGCTCTTCCCGTTCAAGTACATCAGATCGAATGTGAAGACATGCATGGGGAACTGCTCCGCCGCCTCCTCAATCCCATGTTTCCTTTTCCTCTGTATTGTTTCCTGGAACGAATGGAACTCGCCGGAGGAGTCGTCGTAGGATATCGCTTCGCCCTCGAATACGGCGCTGTGCGCTGTCGTCTCATCAAGCGCCGCCCTGGCAACGTCCGGGAACATTTCTGTGAGGCGCTCTAGGTTCCTTGAGAATATCTCGACACGCCCGGCCTTCCTGTCGAGATGTATCTGCATGCGCAGGCCGTCGTACTTGCTCTCTGCATAGCATCTCCCGTTCATGCGCTTCATTATCTCCTCGAATGTGTTCGCGCGCTCTGCGAGCGCAGGACGTATGGGGCTGAACGGCTCTGCCTCAAATGACTCGATACCCCGCATGCCCTCCGAGTACAGGGTCTCTGCGACTTTCCCAAGGTCGCTGCAAAGGTTGTACGCATGCTCGAGCTGCGTCTTCGCCTCCCTGCTGCCCGTGCCGGACTTGGCAAGCGCTTCAAGTATGGTTGCGTCTCCAATGCCCAGGCGCAGTTTGCCCAGCGCAAACCTCACGACATATCTTGCCTCGACTGGCGTTGCTTCGGCAAGGAGGCCGGCAAGCAGCTTCAGCTTGACCTCCTTGCTGCCCTGGCCAGAGGTCTTCGCTATCTTGTGCATTGTCTGGAACACGCGCTCCACGCTGGGCTTCGTGGTGCCAATTCTCCTGAGCCTTGTCTTGGCGGCGAGCTCTTCTGCCGCCTTGCCCATGTCCCCCGTCTTCCTGAATGACGATTCCACCTCCTTCTGCTCGAAGCCCGTCGCCATCGCTATCGACGTGATGGCCATCTTCTCTGCCATCCCGGTCTCAACCCCCTCGAACGACGGCGCAAGTATGCCCTGCGTGAAGTACACGAGCGCGCGTATCTCGTCCTTAGAGGCCTTTGACAGCATCTCCGAAAGCAGATCTATCATCGTCAGCCGCGAGGACACTGACTCTAAGCGATCGTAGTATCCTGAAACGTCGCGGAACAGCATGCACGCACATACTACATCCCACGCAAATCTATTTATAATGAATATGAATAATTAGAAGTGCTACGGAATGCGATGGAAGACGTTGCAGCCGGAACGGATCTGACTGGTGAGGTATGCGGGGAGAAGGGAGAAACCGACATCGCCGCGCTCGCGCCTGCGCCAAAGGTCAGCGAGAGTACAGCGCAGTTGCTGCTCCTTGTGCCTGGGCTCGAGAAGCGCGGTCGCATGATGCACATCCGGCAAGACTCACGTGGGCGAGAACCGCAGGTTTCATGCAGAAACACCGGGGAGCAGCAACATGCCCGAAAATCGCACGCAAACCTATTTATAATGCATATGGATAATTAGAAGTGCTACGGGATGCGATGGAAGACGTTGTAACCGGCATAGACGGTTTGATAAAATACATCGGGGAGAAGGGAGAAACCGACATCGCCGCGCTCGCGTCTGCGCTAAAGGTCAGCGAGAATACAGTGCAGGAGTGGTCGCTCGTTCTGGAGCGCGCGAAGCTTCTGCGCATAGTGTACAAGATGGGCAAGATGTATGTGAGTCCCACCACCGTTGCTGTGGAGCTGGGCGAACCGGGCGGGGAGGGGAAGGAAACCGATGTGCATTACGAGAAGATGACTGCTTCAGAGATGGGGAACCTCGTCAGCGTGAAAAGCGCCATAATGAAGGACCAGCTCAGCATCCAGGAAAGGGAGGTGGACAGTTTAACGCCAACGATACAGAAGCTGAAGGAATACATACAGGATGTGCAAAAAGGCTTCAGGGACAAGTCCGCGGAACTGAACAAGTACCTTGGCGAACTCAGCACCATCAAGGATCAGGCATCAAAGGACTTCGACAATGTCAGCAGCTACAGGCAGCAGGTCGACAAGTTGATAGAGGACCTGAACCGGGGCTATGGGGCTGCAGATATCAAGAGCCTAAAGACGGATGACGTGGACGCCGCAGCAAAGAGCGTGGAATTAATGATAAACGAGATGCGCAGGCAGATGGAAGGGCTGCGAAACTCCTCAAACGGCCTTCTGCAGGAATTCGAGTCAAAGGCCGGCGAACAGAGAAAAGGCATGCTGCAGCTTTCCGAGAATATCAAGAAGGACGGCAAGAAGCTCGACGATTTTATAAAAAGCGCGCAGGACTTCCTTGCGGAGTACAAGAAGCAGGCAAATGCATACAGGCGCGATTTCGAAGCAAATCTCGCAAGATCCGCAAAGGAGCGGGCCGCGGCCCTCGACAAGGCAATGAAGGCGAAGAAGGCCATAGACGGTCTGTACGGAGTTGCTGGGAAAAAATCGGCAGCATTGGTTGCAAGGGTCAACGAAGAGCAGGCCGGCCTCGGCAAGCTCGCGGAACTGGACAGGGACCTGAAAAACCTCAAATCCTCGATAGACGCCATATCAGCAGAAAGGGACGCCATCAAGAAGGAGATATCCGAGCTCAACGTGACAATTGGCAGCATGCCAAAGGGCAAGATAAAAGACATGACGCAGAGCAGCAAGGTCATAAGCGACGCGGAGAAGAAGATAAGCAGCATAACAAAGAGGGTGAAGGGCCTGAAGGGCGCGGGCAAGGAGACAGGCCAGAGAATAGAGGACATCACGGGGAAGAAGAACTAGGGCGCATTTATGGAAGACGACAAGGCTGATACGGGGCACGGCACCGCGCTGGAAAGCTACAGCTTCGACGTGAAGGGCCTGAAGGTCAGCGTGGAGATAACCAATGAGGGAGGCTATGTGCCCGCGTACAAAGTGACATATCCCGGCATAGGGGACGCCACGCGTGTGCTTCTGCTTTCACTAAGGCCCGAACTCCTTTCACTTGTGCCGATAGACCAGACGCGCGTTGCGGACCAGAAGTATGCAGCGGAGCTGGAGACCAGCTACGAGACAGCGGCAATACCGATAATCGAGAGATATCTGCCGGGCACGTCCCAGGAGTCGATGAAGACGCTCATAGCCTACCTTATCAACATGCTTCTCGGCCTCGGCGACATAGAGGTGGTATCCAACGACGAGAACCTTGAGGAGATAGCGGTGAACAATGCAGCCGAGCCTGTCTGGGTATTCCACAAGGTCCATGGCTGGTGCAAGAGCAACGTGAAGCTGAACAGCGAGGAGAACATATACCAGATATCGGAGCAGATAGGCAGGCGCGTCGGGCGCGAGATAAACAACCTGGTGCCCATGATGGATGCGGAGCTGCCCGACGGCTCCAGGGTAAATGCAACGCTGTTCCCCATATCGCAGCATGGCAATACAATCACCATAAGAAAGTTCGCGAAGAACCCGTGGAGCATGCCCGCCATGATAGCCAACAAGACCATATCCGGCGACATCGCTGGCATGATATGGCTTGCGATACAGAACGAGATAAGCATGCTCATCTCTGGCGGCACGGCGAGCGGAAAGACCAGCTTCCTCAACGCCATGAGCATATTCATGCCAGCGAACAGGCGCATAATATCAGTGGAGGAGACCCGGGAGCTTACGCTTCCAGGTTTCCTGCAGTGGCTGCCGATGCAGACGAGGCAGGCAAATCCCGAGGGAAAGGGGGCGATATCGCTCTATGACCTCATGATAAACGCGCTGAGGCAGAGGCCCGACATAATGCTCATCGGAGAGATAAGGGTCAAGAGCGACGCGGAGACGCTGTTCGAGGCCATACACACGGGCCATGCCGTATACGGCACGGTGCACGCAGACAGCGCGCACGATACTATAATAAGGATGACAAACCCGCCGATAGCTATACCGAAGATACTTATGAGCGCCATAGGCGCCATAACCTCGCTCTTCAGGCACAGACGGCTGGGGATAAGGCGCCTGTTCGAGTTCGGAGAGATCACCAACGACGGCGACGTGTCAGTGGTAAAGCGCTGGAACATGAGGAGCGATACGTTTGCGGACGGGGCGGAGCTGTCCAGGCTCATGCAGACCATCTCCCTGTACAGCGGGTTTACCCAGGCGGAGATAAAGGAGGACATAGAGAAGAAGAGCGTAATCCTCGAGTGGATGGTCAGGAACAAGGTCTTCGACGTCGACGAGTGCGGGAATATCGTAGCGCATTACTACAAGGACGAGGATGAGGTGTTTGAGATAGCCAAAGGCGACAAGCCCTATTCAAAAAGCATGTTCTCGTGATCCAATGGCAGAGATTGACGCTGATTATGAAACGGCCGTTAAGGTCCTTGCATCGGCCTCGGGGCCCGGAGTGCAGGGAGCGGAGCTTGATGTCGACTCGATGTTCTCGGAGACCATGCTTCGGGGCGAGATGGACTATGAGCGCGCTATAAAGATCCTTTCAGGGTGGGCTGTAGTGCAGAAGCCGCAGGCCTATGCAGACCTGAAGAAGACGCACGGCGCAGGAGGATTTTCAAAGGGCCTGGCCGGCGCGGAGCACGAGCTCGACTCCGTAATCAAGGGCGCAGAGGATGCCGTCGGAAACATGATCGAGGGCATTGAGCAGGCGGCGGCGGGCCGCGCGGGCAGGCCAGTGCTGGTGAACCTGTCGCTGCAGGACCAGATATCAGAGCTTGAGAAGATAAGCCTTGGCTTTGACGAGAACGTATTCGACAGGGACAAGCTCAGGATAGTGGAGACCGAGGTAAGGAGCCTTGCAAGGGTTGTGAGGTCAAGGAAGCAGCAGTCCGGCCCCCGTGAGCTCATAGACATCAGGGCCCGAAGGCTCGCAGAGGTGGAGGACAAGCTAAAGCATGCCATTGCGCACCAAAAACATTAGCCATGTGAGCGGGAAACCCCGCACCACACTCCTGGGGAATGAAAGGGAACCGCATAAAAGAACCCGGGAAGCCAACAAAGGAGAAGCAGAAGGGAAGCGAAGAAAAATAGACTATTTCCATGACATAAGGGGTGAAACCCCTTATGTCATAAATGCAAGATGTTGAGTGGACTACCCCGCCCTTGAGGACGGGGCTTCCGCCGCGGCAGGTTGTTTGGGACTTCTCGCCTTACCGGCAATGCTTGCGTTCACGTGCGGAATGCGATTTATGTACTACAGCATGTTACTTGCAGAGGCATTGTTCTCGTCGGGCGTCTCGCCTGCGTTCCATAGGCAGAGCCCTTCCTCTTAGCGGAGAAGTGCCACTAACCATAATACTCTCCAGATTTCCAATAGGGGAGCCCCAGTAGGCGGGCCCATTCGTCCAGATGCGGTTGTTGAACCGATTGTCGCTGTGCAACATGTTTCATCAACTTATGCAAACCTCACGGGCCTTGGCCGTGGGTAGTTACGCAATGCTTATTATACTATTATGTTGCCTTAATACTGTGATTTGCTTGGCAGATCCGCAGAATGACACTAGCGACAAAAACAGCGCGAAGGCGCCTGTAGGTTTCACAAAAAGAAAGAAATTCCTGTTTTTCAAGATAAGGTCGAGGCCTATCTACGGCAAGGCCGGAGTTGCAGGGGGTACCACAGCGCAACCTGCGGCGCAGTCTGCAGCCCAGCCTATTGCAGGTGCACCGAACCGGGCGCACGGGCCCGCCGCTGCAGGACCTGCACGCGCCGCGCCGGCAACGAAGGCGAAGGGACTCTTCAGCAGGGCGACGCCGCCTCCTCCTCCATCAGTGAAAATGCATGCGCCTACGGCAACGGGCGCCCCGGGATCCGGCATTGCACAGGCCAATGTCAGGCATCCTGCGCAGGGCGCACAGGGGATACCGCAGACCACCGGCACAGGGGGTTCGGTCGCCGCCTCGAGGAAGAGGGCGAGGAGCAATTACATAAACAGAATAGTGGTGAACAAGAAGGGCCTTCAGGAGGCACTGCGCGACGTCGGAGTCAGGGAGGAGCCATACGTCTTCGTAAAGAAGATGATGATCAATGCCATAATGATAGGCATTGTGCTGGGAGCAGTGTCAGGTTACCTATTCTACAAGGTACACATCAATATGGCTGCGGTGCTGGTGCTGGCGGCTGCGCTTGCGTTCGCCTTCTACAACATGGCCTTCACGCAGTTCCTGTCCTTCCCCATGGCGAGGGCAAGGAAGCTCGGCCGCGAGATAGAGCGCGACATACTGTTCGCCACACGCGATCTTGTGATAAGCATGAGGTCAGGCATGCCGCTGTTCAATGCGATGACTGCCGTGAGCACCGGTTATGGGGCCGCCAGCAAGGAGTTTGCCAAGGTGGTGTCGCTGATACAGCTCGGCATGCCGATAGAGCAGGCAATGGAAGATGTAAGCGCGCGCAGCCAGAGCCGTACCTTCAAGAGGCTCATGCTCCAGGCAAGCGTGAGCATAAAGGTCGGCGCCGACATAATAAGCTCTCTGCAGGATGTGGTGCAGGAGATAATGGAGGAGCGCACAATCGAGCTCCGCAGGTACGGCCAGAGGCTCAACGCCCTGGCAATGTTCTACATGATATTCGGGGTCATATTCCCAAGCATGGGCATTGCCATAGCCACGATTATGAGCACGTTCATAAGCCTGTTCACCATAGGCCCTACAGACCTGGCCTTTGTGATAGTCGGCGTTGTCGGGTTGCAGCTGATATTCCTTGATATCATCTTATTCGTGAGGCCGGGGTTCTCTTTGGAGTGATGGCACATGGCAGTCGTATTTGAAAGGCTTGTCTCCAGGAACCTGGTGCGCTTCATCTCCAGCGAGCTCGACCTTGCCGGAATCAAGATGAGCGTCGACGCATTCATAAGGATAGCGATAGTAGGCAGCTTCGCCGTACTTGTACTTGTGTCCTTCGGGTTGGTATTGTACTTTGGTACCGGCGTCACCGCGCTCGCGTCTGTGGCCGGATTGTCTGCTGCAGCGATGTACGGCGTTGTGCTTTATGCCGTACTGGAATACATGATAGACAAGAGGAAGGTATTCGTAGACGACATACTGCCGGATTACCTGCAGCTTACCTCCGCCAACATACGCAGCGGGATCGCGCTCGACAAGGCGCTGATAGGCGCCGCAAGGCCGGAGTTCAAGTACTTCAGGGACGATGTGCTTCTCATGGGCAAGCAGCTCTACGCAGGGGAGACCATGCAGAATGCACTCAGCGCCCTGGCCGGCAGGTACAAGTCCGTTCAGCTTAAGAGAACCACAAGGATGATGGTCGAGGCACTGCGCTACGGGGGAGGGATGTCAGACATCCTTGCGCAGCTGGCAAAGGACCTCAGGTCGCAGAACACAATGCACAAGGAGGTTGCAGGCCAGCTCTTCATGTATACAATATTCATAGTATTCGCGTCTGTTGTGGGGGCTCCTGTGCTCTACGGCCTCACGAATAAGATGATATCAATAACTGATGGCATATGGGGCAGCATACTTGCCACCAGCCCGGGGGCGCTCAACACATTTTCGCAATCTAGCACCATCTCGTTCCTAAAGCCACATCCGCCCACCATATTGCCAGGCCAGTATTACATCTTCTCCATAATAGCCATAATAGTCATAAGCGGCATGAGCGCAATTATAGTGTCTGCAATAACGTTCAACGGTGCGGTAAGGGGCCTTAGGAATGTGCCGATATACATAATCCTTGCGCTTGCGATATTCTACGTCGTCTCGTTCGTGATAGGAAACCTGTTCAGCGCAGTGATAGTCAAGTGAGAAGGCCCGCGCGTTTCCGTGGTTCCGCCTGCTTCCGCAGGGCTACGCAATGCCGAAGGTCGTGTTGGTCCACAGGTCTATGGTGAGCGTTGCGGGCTGATCATTTATCATGACCGGCTCTGTCACGGTCTGCACCGCATAGGCGTTGCCAGAGGATGGGTTCCTGCCGATGGCTATGCTGTAGCCTGTGCCGTTGACCAGTATGTAATAATCGTAGCTTACCCCGAGGGGCACCTTTGATTCCTGATAGTCGGAATTTGACATCGCGTAGAAGGCGAGTATCTTGCGGTACGACAGCGCGCCGTTCTGGCCGCCGAAGCCTACGCTCAGGTTGGCCCATGCGCCTGTGCCAGAGAGGTTCACCAGTGAGTTCCAATTGGACGGGCTTCCAGCAAGCATCAGGCCGGAACTCAGCTCCTGCAGCTGTGCCTGCATCAGGTTTATGCCGTTTGTGTAGGAGTCGGAGAACTGTGAACTCAGGGTGAGCCACACATAGGTGAGTATGGTCATGGATACTGCGAATACTACTATTGCGAACATTATGTCGAACGACCAGAACTGCGCCTTCATGACATCATTTATTGCACGTGTTCATGTATAAGTCGCCTTGGTAATCACGCTTCCTGTGGCGGAGTATGAGAATCCGCCGAGGTCGTCGACATAGTTTATGTACAGCGTTGCGTTGAGCACCAGGCCTATGCCCCCCGATATCTCGCCTGCGGAATTGTAGCACTGGACCGTATAATTGGTCTCGTTGCCTAAGGGCATGTAGACGCGCGTGGCAGGTATCGCATTCGGGGCCAGAATATGGTAATTGGAAGGGTCCTCTGAGCATCCTATTCCGGTTATGTTTACCTGAGCGTAATGGTTCTGCAGCAGCGTGAATGTGAGTATGCCGCTCGTGGATAGGCGCACATTCGAGCATTGGAACGCCTGGTTTATCACGCAGCTCGTCGGTACTGAGCCGGAGGGGCTGAGTACACCGAGATAGAATAGCGCCGCAAGCGCTATTGATATTACTATTATGGCCCAGCCGTACACTGCAAGGAGCTCGATCGCATTCTGGCCCCTTGTGGCAGGGCTCCCCGACGGATTCACATCCATAATACCGATTATAGTTGCAACGCAAAAAATAAATACGGTTGTATGATCCGACTCAGCGGTAGCCTGACACGCAGTACATGCCGGAAGGGCCCACCGCGACCACTGTCCCATTAACTGTTTTCATGCCTGTTCCGTCAATCGCCACAGAAAGGCCGGAATAGACGGAGTTGTTTGCTGCCAATAAAGAGGTCCTGAGAGTCATCGCCTCGTAGGCATCGTACGGCAGAAGCGTCATCACGCCTGCGCCTCTGAGCTGTGCATATGCAAACGCGGCAATGTATGAGGAAACGAGGGCAGTCATTATGAGCGCGATTCCGTAAAACGACATCTCATCCACCGATGCAGAGTATTCCGTTAAACGGAACCGCGAAGCATTCCCCTCCCTGCATCAGGTGCCTCGACACTGTGAAATTTTGGATTCCGTAGATGTCAGCGTACGCGGCTTCATAGCCAAAAATGCAGGAGTTGGCGCCATTCAGGTATTCTGCTATGCAGCTGCGCAGCGACGCGTTCCCGTATGCCTGTGCCATGAAGTCATGCTCTGCGAACCCCAGCCGCATCTCGCGCAGCGAAGAGTATGCGCTGCTGTTGTTCTGGGCTACGGACGCAGAGACGGCGGTTATTGTCACGGCGACGACCATGGCGGAGGCTATTGCTTCCATTGTAGCAAACTGCAGTCTCATGCACCCACTCCAGTCAGATGCACTATGCTGCCCTCATACGACATGGTGTGGGTGCCTATGGGCTCCGACGTTGTCACGTTTATGACATACTCGAACGGCAGCCCTGCCGCGCAGAAGAGATACGCGCCATTGTTCCTGCAGGCGCCTTGCCCGGAAGCGGACGAGTCTTCGAGCGATGCCGCGCTTTGCCCGTACGAATACACCGCCTGCTCCATCTCGGATCCGGCACCCGTATGGTTGTAATACGAGAGCGTGGACAGTGTCTCCGCCTTCGCCTGCTCGAACATGAGATAAAGCGTATAGTTCGCCGGCCTGGCCGCGCTCCCGTTGTATATCCTGACGTTCTGCTGCTGGTCCTGCACGTACACCGACTCGATGCTGGCATTGCCCACCTCATCAGTTCCGAGAAAAAGCCCGGCACGGCCAGAGCCATTGAACTGAGCATGCATTTCCCCGGCCGGGGTGCCTATTCCGAGCACGAACGAGTAGGCAGGCCTGCCGTTGTCTCCAGCGGCTATGTAATTTCCCGATGCAAACGGCACAATGCAGTAGGTCCTCGAATAGGACCCGCAGTTTCCATCAAACGCGCTCCATTCGTATGCGTCTGTCGTATGGCACTGGGAGCCTATAGCCAGGGTGCGCCCCCACCAGTCTACCAGCGTGCAGTGGTTGAACTGGCTGAACGAATCGATGGCTTCCGAGCTGTTAGTCTGGTATTCCAGGCTCTCATTCCTCGAGTAAATGGCAGCATAATACTGTGACTGGTTCCCAGTTCCTGCCGATGGGGCTGCGGCGTACGTTGTCAGGTTCCTGGTCTCTGTGGCCTTGTATGGGCCGCAATCAATCGTGTAGCGCAATGCCGCTGAGTCAAGGCCCTGCAGTACGGGCACATATCGCACATACGTCATACCGAGGCCGTCTATGCTGAATGAGTAGTTCTGCGGGGAAAATACCATGGAGCCCGAGCTTAGCGAGTATGACATGCTGCCGTTGCTGCACCCAAACGCGCCTATCTGCATGATGCCGCCCATGCTCACCGCTGAATTCAACGGCATGTATGCGCTGACCGCGGGCCTTTGCGTGTCATTCCATGTGAAAGAGTCATTGGGCGCATTTATTGACATCGGGCCTATGCCCTGCACAGCGGCCTTTCCATCCACTGCAAGCCCCCGGTATGCGACAACCGCGTAAAGGGCCAGCACCGACACGACGGCGAGCACGGTTACGAATTCCAGGCTCGTCTGCAGCCTGCACGCTATGGATCCTTCCCTGCTGTTCATTCCTCACACCTGTTTCATTACCATCACACGGGCATTGCCCGATATCACAACAATCCTGCAAGCATACTGCACTGCGCAGCCTGGCGGCCGTTCGCTATAGTTGTACATGTACGCGACAGCATTTCCGCCCATGCGCACAGGAAACTGCGAAGCGTTGAACGCCATCTCCGACGCCGCTTCGTTGTATACGATGGATGAGTTTGCGTAAAGCGCCAGGGTTCCTGCAAGCTCCCCCATAGTATAATTTATGCTTTCTTGCACCCTATACGCGTAACCGAACAGCGTAGTCAGGCTCAGGAAGAGCAGCGGAAGCGCCAACATCATGTCAAGGCTTATCAACGACAGCCTCATCGGACCACGCCCTGCTGTGGATAGCACTGCACAGCATCCTGAAATGCTGCAAGCGCATTGTATGCGCCTGATTCCGTGACGCTTTCATGTGCGGCATAGGACAAGGAGCTGCTCTTCAGCACCGACAGCCCCCCTGCAAGAAGCGCAGCTACGGCGAAAGAGATGGCGAGGGTGACAAGGACCTCAATGCTTATCTGAAGCTTCAACTCAGCACCCAGCCGTCCGGCCCCCTCTCAAGGCGAAGCGTCTTGATCCCGGAAGGGCATATGCCTTTTTTGTCAAGGTTTACCGGCATAGGCATGTAATAGCCGGACAAATAAGGGCTTATGACATTTGCAGATCCTGCCCTGCAGGCTTCTGGGGGCACGTATCCGGTGAATATGGTTGCGTTGAGATAAACTGCGCGGGAGATCATGCCCACGAACCCGAAATACGCATACTGCGATGCGGCACCAGACGCTGACCCGTAGTATGATGCTACGGCAGACACTGATGCCGCGAGCGCAATGCCGGAGACTGACATGTACACGAGAAATTCTAGCGATAGCTGTGCCCTCAACCAACCAGCTCAGGCTATCGTATTCGACAGGTTCGCTATCTCGGTCGCTATCGCCTGGCTGGCACTCATCGTATTGCCGTTTATGGTCACGTTGCTTGCTACTGAGCCCTTGAGCTTCACAACCATCGCAAGGGCTATCACTATGACGATGCTCGCGGCTGCGACCATCATTATGTACTCTAGCGATCCCTGCGCCTTCTTCGCACTGGCCAGGGCGATGAATGCCCTGGCCTCGCTCGGCACTGCCCTGTAGATTCCCTCTCTTAGGCGGTCTTTTCTCATTCCATTACCTCATATTGCGTATGATATGTAGTTTGATGCGATGAACAGTACCGCTGCCGAAAGCGAGAGCAGCGGCATTGCGCCGGTTATCCTCTCAACGATGCCGCTTGCCGCATCGTATGCGTACGAAGTTATCAGGAGCGCCAATGCCACGTATGCCAGAATAGACAGTGAGAATGCAGGCATGGCCGAAGCCGCAGCAGGGTACAACGACGCCATGACATTGGAACTGATGCCTCCGAAAAGCGGCAAAAAGAACAACAGCCCCGCATAGGTCACCGACTTCATCGCGCCGGCCTTTGAGCGCACCAGGTTTGCCGTTTCTGCTTCGTTGATTATTCCCTTCCTGAACCCCTCAAGGCTCGCCGAGACCTTCCTTCCGGTGCGCATGGCAAATGATATTATTCCGCGCAGGCCATCTGCGCCGCCTGCTCCATGCTCATCAGTAGAGTCGCCAAGCATGTGGCGCCTATGCATCTCGGCGAAGCCCCTGGGATCCATGCGCGCGTTTGTGCTCTCCACGCTGTGCGCCATCAAGCCCGTTTCGGCATATCTGACAGAGAGCGCCCTGGCATATGTCGCGAGCCAGTCCGAGACATGGCCTGCCGTGCGCCGCCTCAGCACGAGGTGAATGAGCGCGATTGCGGGCAGCGCTCCAACTAGCAGGGGTGCCCGCAACGCAAGGTAACCGGCGAGCACCCCGCCCTCGACGGCTCCAAGTACAATGTCAATAGCCTTATCCATTCAGGCCCCTCGATATAAGAAGGCTGCTGAGCGCATACGCAGCAGGCAGAAAGCACACAAGCACAGGATAAATGAGCGCAGCCCCCGCATAGCTGTTGAAAAGCACTGAACTGCCTATGAAGGAGAAAAGGACAAATGACGGGAGGATCACGGCCACGAACATGCTCATTGTCGAGTACCTCTGCATTGAGGATTCTATCCCGGACAGCTTCGATTTCAGTGCAAGCTCGCGCATGGCCAGCAGTGACACCAGACGCGGAACCTCGGCTCCAATGTTCTTCACTCCGGCCGCAAAGGCCCTCGAAGAGGACAGCGCCTTCACCGACTTGAAGGCCTCATTGAATTGCTGCCCCAGGCTGAGCCTGTTTGCGAGATTGACAAACGGCGCAGCAGCCCTGCGGTTTAGATTGTCGGAAGACAGCCTCAAGGATCTCGATAGCGGGATTCCAGTGGAGTTGTAGAAAAATGCAGATGAAAATGCGTTGGAGACCTCATTGTCAAGTTCCGAATCGTCCCTGTATCGCTGCATGCGCGATATTGCATAAACGATTATGAGCGATGATGACATTGAAGATGCGGTGGAAGCCACGAGCATCGTCATCTCCCCAGACACGGTCTCTGGATAAAGGATAATCTCCATGGCAAGGGTCAGCGAGGCGAACGCTGCGATGCGCTTGCGAAAAGGCGTGACCTTCACGGGTACCACCCCCTGAGTATCGACTCCGTGAATGCGCTTTCGCCATTCGAGGATTCGGTCGCGGCACGTATTACGCCTGCCTTCCGCTCGAATTCCTTTCTCACTGCGGTCTTGGACAACCCGTTCTCCTTCGCATATTTCGCCATGACCTTCGACATCGGGATGAAGCCCGGGACAAGCCTCGACGAGTCGGCAATCTTCACGTGTTTGACGAGATCGCTGCCGCCTATCTCTGCTCCGACGTCTGTTTCGGCCCTGCTCAGCCACAGGTACTCGATCATCGAGGACACCACGCGCCTGCCAGGATCCTGCTGCCTCATGTGTATTGACAGGTCGAGCATGCTCAACGCCCTGTATTCCACCGACATAGGCTTCACAATGAGTTTCTTGATCACGCCAAGTTCCTCATCGCTGCTGTGCATCGTGGTCATGAACGGAGTGCCGAGATTGGCCCCGGAAAACAGCTCTGCCGCCTCATCGCCGCGTATCTCGCCGCAGATTATCCTGTCAGGGCGCATGCGCAGCGCGTTCAGCACCTGGCTCTTTGCGGATACGCACGAGTACTTCGACCCGTAAAGCGCTACTGTATTGAATATTGGGCCGTTGAGGCACAGCTCGTTCACATCGTCCTCTATGGTAACGACCTTGCAGTGCCTCGGCACGAACTGCGACAGCGCATACACAAGCGTGGTCTTCCCGCTGCCGGGTGCGCCTGATATTATGATATTTATTCCAGATTCCATGGCTATCCACAGATATGCAAGCAGTTCCGGATTCAGGGTGTTGTTCCTCAGCAGCGAGTATGCGCCCATTGATTTGCCTTTTCCTATCCTGATCGAGGCCGCTCCGCCGCTTATGGCGTACGGGCGTATCTGCGCATGCACCCTTGCGTTGCCGACCTGTGCATCCACCACGGGCATGTTGTCGCAGAGCTCCTTCTCGCTGCAGTATATCATGCGATTTATGCCATGTCTGAATGCCTGCTCTCCGGAGAACATAAGATTCGTTGTGCATCTGCCGTAGCCCGCCGTATAAACTGTAATGGGCTCGGCCGGTGCGTTGACCTCTATCTCCTCTATGTTCGGAGCGTCTTCGATAAGTATGCTCAATGGCCCGTATCCAACCGTGTCATGCGCCACCAAATAGGAAAGCGTTTCTGCCGACTCGGTCCCTACATGCTTTGAGAGCTCTGCCCTTGCCAGCTCCCTCGCCTGCCCGAACAGGGAAAGGCCTATCTCCGTATCCGTGCCGGATAAGGAGTCTATCACACTGGACTTTGCCATTGCAGCATGGCGCGCATCGGATTGTGACAGTGCCCTGTCGCCTACGGTATAAAAATATGCCATGCCGGACTTGATGATGCGGCGTGGCATAGGGCCCGGGACCTCCTTAATTAGGCTGCCTCCGCGGACATCGCCTACAGAAAATCCCAGTTCAACAGGCATGCGTTCTGCATGGACGGTACGGGTACCTGCTGCATTGAGCAGCCTTCTGATTATCATGGTATCATTGTTTTACTAAAATATATGACCTTTTACTATTATACAACTAAATATCTTTATACCTTTCTGTTTACCCCCAACTGCAGGGAAGTGTAAGGGTTTATAAATATTGCCTACGGTATATTAGTGAATTGCATGGCAAAGAAGGAAAGAAAGGATGACAGGATTTGGCTTTTGAGGAAGCTGCTAAGCAAACCAAACTATGCGGTGCTAAAGCTTCTCATGATCAAGTCGCCAAGGACAACAAGAGAACTGTACAGTCTGCTTGGGAAGAGCTTTACCAGAAAAACGCTTATACTGACGCTCAGGAACCTCTCGATGACGCTCAACGTGCTTCAGCCTACGCACATACGCACGGAACGCGGTTACGACTTGGGTTACAACATAAACCCAAAGCTAAAGGAGATAGTCAGGGCGCTTGAGAAGCACGAGAAGGCGGTAGAGGCCATAACGGGCGTGAAGAGCCTGTGATGCTCCGCAGCGACCCTGCGTTATAGCGCCGCCAGTATCTCTTCCGTGCTTCTCACTCTGCCCATGCGTTTGAATGCTTTTTCTATGCTGGTCCTGTGCTCCGCTTCTGTCATAGCCGTCATCGCATCCTCGGCAAACACCTGCTGGAAGCCGTACTCGTATGCGAATCTTGCTGTGCTCTCCACTCCGTAGTTTGTCGATATCCCACAGAGCACTATCGTGTCAAGACCCCTTCTCCTCAGCTGCAGTTCAAGGTCGGTTCCGTAGAACGCGCCCCACTGCCTCTTCGTTATTATTATGTCGCCTTCCTTGGGGCCGAGCTCCGGCACAATGTCCGCCCAGTCAGAAGGCATCTCCCCGGGCATCTGCCACTGCGTATCAGTTATGGCATTCAAACGGTCTTTGCCTGTTGAATTGACGTGCACAAGGAACACCTGCATGCCATTCTCCCTGAATGCATCGGCGAGCCTTGCTGCATTCGCCACAACAGCGCCTGCAGGATAGGGCTCTGTTGTCCTTCCGGGCATTGACGCTATGCCCTTCTGCAGGTCGATCACCACCAGTGCCGTTTTTTCCTTGCTTATCTCCAGATGTGCCATATCCTCACCATTACCGCACCTTTATTATTTGCTTGCAACAATATAAATTAACATAGTAAGCGGGAAATCCTAGCGACTTGACAAATCCCTCGTGGGATGCCACTAAAATTCCATAGGCATGGATTCCGACTGTAAAATTTGCGATTGCCCCCTATTAGTGTAATTGTCAAATGTCAGGTTCCTAGGAAATCCCACACCATTCACGGGTGGGATGATAGCGAACCGCTGTAATAAGGAATATAATGCTGATGTGCATATATACAAAAGTGATGCGATGGAAATGGCAAGAGCCTACAAATTCAGAATCTATCCCGATGCCACAAGGCAATGGGAGATAGACGAAAGGCTGGTCCTTGCACAACAGTTCTACAACAAGGTTCTTGGGAAGTCAATTGCGTCTTATAGGAACGGAAAGACAAAAGTCTCAATGTCACAGTTCAACAGGTTTGTGAAAGAGATAATTCAAGAGGACAAGAAATACCTAAAACTCTATTCACAAACAAGATGCGAGATAGAATACAGGCTTATGAGGGCATATCAGAACTTCTTCAGGAGAAT
>JAMCZF010000050.1 GCA_023485825.1 Candidatus Martarchaeota archaeon | reverse complement strand
ACCTTAATTCAGGACAATACACTGCTCAGCCAAGGAACTCTTCCATGCGCAGCTGCCTTATGGCCTTTATGGTCTGCCATCTCTCTCGCAGGTATGGCGCGAGCCTGCCGCGCCCGAGATCCTCCCTTATCGCGGAAACGGTGTAGGAATCAGAGGGGTATCCGGAGCCTATGTCAAGGCCCGACCTGTCAGCTATGCGCTGTATCTCGCGGTCGCGCTCCACCTTTGCGATTATGCTAGCACCGGATACCACCGGGTACCTTGAATCGGCCTTGTGCTCCGATATGACCTTTATCACGTCTTCCTCTGCACTCTTCTTCCCCCGCTTCATGCCGCTAGCCAGCAGCCTTTTCTGCGAAAAAAAGCCCACCCTGAGGCCAAACCTCTCGGATATCACGTCCGGGGAATCAAGAAACACCGTGCTAGGCTTGGACTCCATCGAATCTATCAGCTTGGCGAAGTTGAGCGCTTCGAGCTCGTTTATCGAGATATGGTTGGACATGGCCTGGTTTATCTCCGAGTTCGTTATGCTGTAGGTGAGCACCTCCTCTGCAAGGGACTGTATCTCATCGTAGAGGAACATGCGCTTCTTTCCGGTAAGCAGCTTTGAATCCCGTACCCCGGCCCTTGACAGCCTGTTGACCTTGCCCCTGCTTATGCTTATGACGCTGATTGTTATCGGACCTATCACTGCACCGCGGCCGGCTTCGTCCCCACCGGCAATTATTATGCCATCACCTGGCTAGAGCCCTTTCCTTTCGACAACTATGAAATCGTTTACAGCCAAGACATTTGAGTAAGGCACCGTGATCCTGCCGCCCTTTACTGAGAGCTTGTTGACGAAGTCGCTGTCTACGTTCGGCTCCACTATCAGACCGCTTAGCTTCCCATTGACCTCGTTTACCTCAGCGTCGATAAACTTCCCAAGATCAAACCCGTCGTTTGTAACGACCTCCTTGCCCACAAGCTGTTCCGCAATTATGTACTTTACCATCTAATACACCCGGTGCATACACCGAAAGTATATAAGGACGTAAGTTTATATATCTATGGTTTTTTGACGGGGAAGCCGAATCTCTGAAAATCTGTCATATGTTGGTGCTATGGAAGGCCTTGACGGGCTCATTTTCAAGGAGAAGCAGTCCAGGATACTGATGCTCATGGGGGATTCTCGGAGGGAGTGGCACCTATCAGACCTCGCCAAGGAGTCGGGCTCCACGTATGTGCATGCGAGCAGGTTCGTGACCAGGTGCGAGAGTGCGGGATTGATCGGCTCGGAGATGCACGGGAAGGTCAAGCGGGTATTTCTCACGGAGAAGGGCGCCAGGATAGTGGCAAAGATCGCTGAGATAGAGGGCCTTTCGAAGGCCGATCAGAATGCGCCACAGGCACAGCAGCAGACCCAGCCGCAGGCGGCGCAGCAGAACCAGTGAACCGGCGGCTAAGCTGAAGCTTGATGTTTAGCGAGTCAAAGGAAATAAAAAAGAAAAATAATAGGGGTTAGTATAAGTGGCGCCCATAATCTGGAATCAGCCGCCTATCTTAAACATCTTGGTGCCGCAGACCGCGCACTTGCCGGTCTTGGCCTTCTTACCATTCTTCATGGTAACTTCCTTCACGTCCTTCATCTCACGCTTCGCCTTGCACTTAACACAATATCCTTCCATGGTATCTCCAGAATATACATCTACAGTACATTATAAAAAGGTTGCTTAAGGTGCATTCTTTGTGGTGCAGGTCACACCGCTTCGACAGCCACCCTTTTCCTTACCTCGTTTATGATGTGGCCGTAGTCCCGGTAGTGTATGAACGCGGTTATAGTGAGCGTGTAGGTGCCCTTGTCGGTGCCCGTGCCCCCGAATATGTCGACGCTTGCCGTCTTCTCCTCGTCCTTCGCCATTGTGCCGAGCCTTACTTCCTTTTGCTTCGATACCCCGATAGAGTCAAAGCTCAGCTGCCTTGGCAGTTCTACAACCGCGGAAGAGAGAACAGGCTCCCCGGTAATGTTCTTGACGCCGAGGTTCAGGGTTACTGTACTGCGTTCCCTGGACTTGAGGTGGTACGGGGTGAACTCTGTGCGTATCATAAATGGCACCTTCTTCCCCAGCTCATTGGATACGTCCTTCTTGCCAAATATGTCCAGTATGCCCACATCACTACCTTGACACGGCAGCATATGCTGCAGCGCTATTATTTCCAAGGACAATTATTTTATATGTATTGCCAGGCACTGTTTCCATGAAGGCGCCCTGTGGCCCGGCAGATATGGTGCCGTTGAACTCCAGCAGTGCGCTCTGCCCAGGCATTATGACAAGGCCACCGCCAGTGAAGTTCGGGCGCATTGCGCTTGATGCCTGCTCCATGGTACCGTTCGCCGATACAGAGAACCCGACAGCGCCGAACCTTGATTCCGCTGCGAGGAACGCGCCGGCCTTCTCCAGGTACTGTTTGTACTCGTTGCCTACCACGCCGTTTATTATGCCATTGTAAACTGAGCTGTTGGCCAGGCCGCCCATCTTGCCTATTATGGATTCGAGCTCCACTATGTTGTTGTTTGCAAGATAGGAGCTGTTGAAGCTTTTGTCTGCGCTGACGACCTGCTTCAGGATCTCAGTGTAAGAGCTTGCATTAATCTGCGAGAGGAACTGCGTTCCTGAAGACACAATGCCGTTAACTGATGAGGATATGCTTGACGCATTTATACCGGATAGCAGGCCGCGTACGCTGCTAGGAAGGCTGTTCTCGACAGAAGAGAAAAAGCCGGAGTTGCTTGATATTATACTGCCTATCTGTCCTATCCCGAAAATTCCAGAGAGGTTGAGGCCGTTCGATGCCTGGGGAAACACCCTCGATATGGCATTCGAGCTGAGCAGCGAGCTTATTATGCCGTTTAGCGCCGCCGTGCCTGAGACATTGCCAGATATGGCAAAGTTGCCTGACAGAATGACTGCGCCTATGGCTATAGGATGCACAGACGCATCTGTGAGCATTATCCTGATCCCTGCTCCGCCCCTCATTGATATGACATTCGCGCCGGTTATCCCTACCGCGTTCTGGGCCGCGGAAGACTGCGGACTGCCGGCGCCTGGCGCTCCGGCATTGGCGTATGCCATTACATAGAAGGAGAGGGACGCGCCATTCACGACAGGTATGCTTACTGGGCTTATGTTCAGCAGTATGGTGCCCGTTGAGTTGACCTCTGCCGGGCTCACAGTTGAGTATATCCTGTCATTCAGGAACTGGGACTGGTACACGCTCCCTCCTGCGGAGACGTTGGATCCTGTTACGTACATTTCAATGCCATCGACAGCCGAGTTGCCTGGCACATAGAAACGCGTGATCTGGTAGGTCGTGTTTGGTTGCACCTCCACCGTCTGGCTTGCGTTGTAATAGTGCCAGGCGCCGGAATTTGCGGAGCTGGCGTATATCCCCACAGAGGAGTACGTCAGATTCATCGAATATGTATTGTCGTTATAGTGTGCAGCGTCAAGTAATTTTACCACGACCTCGCGCTGCCCGTTCACAGTATGCGGGTTTTGCACGCCGAGAAGCAGCGCTGCGGCAATTATGACGATAAGCGCTGCAAGGGCAGCGACCGATCCTTTTGCACGGCCGTTCAATCACTCACAGGAATAAAACGAGAAGTAGATATTTAGAGCTATGCAGGGCGCTTGGCCATATCAAGAAGTATCCATTCAATGTGGCGCCAGTTGTCCGCGACGACTATGCCGTCGGTGGTTTTGGCTTTTGTCATTATGAACCCTTCGTTCCACGGCTGTCGGAGGAGTATTGCGGTCTTGCCGGCTCCGGCAACGTTCTTGGCGACCTGATGGAAATCGTCTATGTATATGTCGATGCCCTCAGTTCTATGCTTCTCTGACTTTTCGGGAAAGTGCATGAATCTGTCGTAGGCGATGCGGTTGTCGCTCAGCCATTTCCTTACGTTCGGATTCGGGTTCCCGGTGGTTATGCTTATGCTGAAACGCTCGCGCAGGTTGTCAAGTATGCTCGGTATGTCCCTGTCGATGAGGTTTATTCTCTTGTAGTCGTCCCATGTCTGTTCCCAGAGGTCCATGATCTGCTTGCGTGACAGGGAAGTGAACACCTCCGAGAATTCGTGGCGCACGATGTCCTTCTTTAGGGCCTTTATCCCATATGTGCGCTCAAGCTCCTGAAGCCATATGGACACGGTATCGGCGAGCGTGCCATCGATATCTATGCCTATCGCCTTCTTCATCGCGCATGCCCATTTACCATGTCCGGAAGCAACTTTCCGCCTGAATAGACTGCAACCTTCTTGCCATCGAAGACTGTCGCGGGTTTCTTCACCCCGAGATCGATGTAGAGATTGCCTTTTGGCACAGACTCCTGTTGCTCTTTTGCGTCAATTACTATTGATGCATACCATCTATCTGTTTTATACAATTCAATGTATTTTACGATTACCGCATATCGCAGTTTGGGGAGTTTGGGGTCGAGATACTCCAGTCCTTTCTCCTCTTTGTATTTCGTGGACATTGGGACCGTCAAGATGTTCCCATCGATCTTTATCTGCTGCGATTTGATTGGTATCACCCAGGCGGTATTCTTCTTATGGTATCCTGGATATCCTGCATTTGCGTCGTTTCTGCGACGCTTCAGGAAGGACTTTGTTGCGCCTTCCACTTTCTGCAGTGCCGCCTGGGCAGTCTGTGAAGGCAATAAGGCATAGGGTGTGTTGCTCTTTAGAATATTGCAGAGATCGTAGTAGAAGTAGAATTTTTGCCCTTTTTTGTATCTTTGGCTGCTCTCATACAATGCAGGGTTATACGGGCCGTTGGTTATTTTTGCGAGATTGTCCAATACTTCATAATTGCCCTCTATCTTTACAACCTGGGTTAATTTCATTTACTTCACTGCCATATGATATACCTGATTACAATTATAAATCCATGCATTTCGCATTCATCCCACGATTGAGAATAGTGGGCTTTTGCTATGACTTCTTGTAATTGCCTTCTCATTTGCAGGGGGAGAGATTTGAACTCTCGAAGGCGCTAAGCCACAGGATCTTAAGTCCTGCGCGTTTTTCCGTGGCTCAAGAGCCAGACCAGACTCTGCCACCCCTGCGCGCTATTGTATTGCACAAGTGCATATTTATGTATTTGCAGAGTGCGCACAATCAGGAATAAAAACATTGCAGTACAATAGTTAATGCCAAGGCAGGCCGGACCGTGATTGACATGAAACTTGTAGTCATATATGGGCCTCCGGGGGTTGGAAAGCTTACTGTGGCAAGGCAGCTGTCAAGGATAACTGGTTTCAAGGTGCTCCACAACCATCTCACTGTTGACCTAGTATTCGGCATATTGGACATGCGCCACAAGGCCTTCTGGAGGAGTGTAGGCAGGTACAGGCTGGAGCTGATAAGGCTCGCCTCAAGGGAGGGGGTCAAGGGCCTTATAATCACCATGGTTTACGTCAAGGAAGACGAGGAACACATGAGGAAGATAATCGCAACCGTCAAGAAGCACCGCGGCTCGCTGTGCTTTGTGCAGCTGTACTGCGATGCAGATGTGCTGAGGAAAAGGCTGAAGGAGCCTTCAAGGAAAAGGTACCGCAAGCTCAGGAACGTAGGCAAGCTCGATATGCTCATGTCCAGGAAGGACCTGCTCTCCCCGATGGGCTTTGTTAGAACGCTGCGCATAGACAACACCCATGTCTCTGCGAAGAGCGCGGCAGAGGCCATAAAGGAGCATTACAGGCTCTGACAATCGCGTGCGGGCAGGATGTGCTGCCCCATGCGGGAACATGCTTCACGCATACATCGAAGGGCCAGCCTCAGGCTGCGTGCCGTCCTGGGAGTACTGCGCGTGGGAGTCCTTTATCTTCTTCAGCAGCTCGCGTATCTTTGTCTCAACCTCCTTCGCTTCCTGGTCAAGTTCGCGCAGGTCTATGTCCATGTTCAGCAGCTTGTTTAGTCCTTCTATCGCGATTTCAGCATACTTGGGGTCTGTTATGCGCGGGTCCACCTCCACCATCACGTCTGAGGTGCTTATCCCGTATTCCGGGGACTTCACCAGCAGTGCGGCAGTCACGCCGGCCACAACCCCCTCCTGTATCGGCTTCATGCCCAGTTTTACGGCTTTCTTCAGCATGTCCTTGTCTGCAGAGGTGATGTATATGCTGCCCGTAGGTTTCTGCGAGGGCATGCCTCCGACGGATACGATATGCTGCAGAGAATACTTCCTTGAAAATGCAAGTATCTCATTCGCCAGCTGCTGCACCAGCGCCTGCGGTATTGTGAACTCGGATACCATGAGCAGGAACTTGTACTTTTCAGATTTGTAAATCCTTGCGGGGCGCATCGGCGTGGAGTTGTGAACCGACGCGATCGGGGGGAACATATCGCTGTTAAGATAGCCGATGTACTCCATGCCAAGCTTCTCCACCATATATGATCCCGCCATGGGACCGACGAGGCCTATGCCGGGGAACGCCTCTATCAGAGTGTAGCCCTTCAGCCCCTTGTCATCGGTAAGCATTATCTCTATCATTGAATCTCTACATTATTGCAGCGAAGGTTTAAATTGCAATCATTTATCATTTGTATTGCCCCCTTCATATTTTTATATGCTGCGGTGGGCTTATGTCCCGCCCATGGACGTATCGGGAGCAGTCGCAAGTCAGACCTTTGTCCTAATCCGTCTCGACGTATTACGTATATTTTGCTCTCGTATGCACGACGATATGTATAAAAGCGTTTCCGTCGTAATGTATTTGGTGAAATGATGGCAGAAAGAATGACAAGGGAAAACATAGACAGGGAAGACGGATATCTGTACTACCTTGGAAAGGACGGGTACGTATGGCAGACTCCGATGAGGAACAACCCTAGGGGGAGGAAGTCAAAGGTGGGAAGCGAGAGAGTTAGGAGAGAGGATGGCTACCTGTACTTCATAGACCAGAAGGGCTATGTCGCGAGGACAAAGATGAACAGGCGCGGCAGGATATCTGGCAGCAGGAGCAGGAGGAGCAGCGTACGAAGGAGCTCGAGAAGGAGAAGGTAAATCCTTTCCTTAGGATTTTTTTTATTTTCTGTTTTCTCTTTTTTTATTTTCTGTTTTGGTTTTTGTATACTTAGCGGGCGCAGAGCGTGTCAATGCGGTTGTATGCGCAGATGCCGCTCAGAACAATTCAGGCCTTGGCCACTCTATCCCTTCGGAGCTGGCGGACTCCTTCGCTGCCATGCTGCCCGACACATCCATCTTGGCTGCTGCAAGTGCCGCCATGTTCACTAGCGCGAGGCCTATAATCAAGTACATTTTCTGGGCGTCGCTGGTGAAGTATTCGTAGCTCGCGGTTATGAGGACAAGCACAAGCACAATCGCACTAAGCCAGAATGTGGCGGGTGTGTGGCGTATTACGAGCACTGCCGAAATTAGACTCAGCAGCGCAAGGAGGAGGCCTGCAGCGACGAAGAAGTATTGAAGTATCACAGTTATCAGCGACAGCGAGAGCCCTGTTCCCATTATGCCAGCTATCAGGTACCCTGCTGGAATGTACATCAAGTATATAAGAAGGATAGACATTGCCGCGAACAGTATGCTCGTCAGATACACGAACCTGTTGGGCACCTCTACTGTTTTGAGGTGCATCCGTGTGGCCTGGTCTATGTCCTCAAGGCAATACAGCTTGTCGTGGAACGGCATCAGGTCTGCGTAACAATACGGCATCCCGCATATCGCGCAGCGCGCGAATGCCTGGCGCCACGGATGATTGGTGCATGCCACTCCGTTAAGGTCTACTGACTGGGATGGCTTGCGCGCAGGGGCAGGGGCCCTCTGCTGTGCCGGAGGGGCTTCCTGTTGCATCTCGCTCCGCTGAACAGCAACGGTCAGTGCGGTTCCCGGCGGCTGCGCTGCTGCCTGACCGCCGCCTTCCCGCGCTGGTTTTTCCTGCTTCTTTTTCGCCTGCTCTGGGACAACCGCTTCCTTTATCTTGACCGCTCCCCCTTCCCCTTCCCCCTGCTTTTGGCGGTTCTTGAATATCAGAAGCTCTTCAGGATCCACTGTCAACAGGCAACACCATCATGAACTTCCGCGGTTTTCGTGCATCGCATGGTCCTCGCGGTCTGTGGAAAAGCCCCTCGCGGCGCGTCTCGCGGCCTCGTTGGCTTTCCTCTCGAATATGCCCCTGTGCTTCGCACAGCTGATGCAGTAGTATATCTTCCTGCTGGACATAAACCGCACGTTGTTCTTGTCAGACGGGTCCGTGCCGAAGCGTATCGTCTTTTCATAAGATACCGCCAAAAGC
>JAMCZF010000032.1 GCA_023485825.1 Candidatus Martarchaeota archaeon | reverse complement strand
CACGACCTTTAGTCGCGGGTAGTTTACTATATTCCAACCTGCAGCAATCAGTACCTGAGCAGCGAGAGCACCTTGTAGCTATCGAGCTTCTTCCTGCCATTCAGCGACCCAAGTTCGATGACGAATGCCGCGCCGGCCACTATGCCGCCCGCGCCCTCGATGAGCCTTGCCGCGGCGAGGGCCGTTCCTCCGGTCGCGAGCAGGTCGTCTATTATGAGGACCCTGCCGCCCCCCTCTACGGCGTCGGCGTGCATGTCAAGCGCCGCGGCGCCGTACTCGAGCGCGTATTCCTGGGTCAAGACCCTGCGCGGCAGCTTGCCCCTCTTGCGCGCGGGTATGAAGCCCTTGCCCAGCCTGTATGCAACAGCCCCGCCGAGTATGAAGCCGCGAGCCTCGACCCCCAGCACATACTCGAATGACATTCCCGACACTGTCTTTACGAGCTGGTCAATGCACTCCCTGAACGCCTTCCTGTCCTTGAGAAGCGGGGTGATGTCCTTGAACACTATGCCCTCCCTCGGATAATCCGGAACGTCGAGTATGAAGCCGCGAAGCTGGATTTCCTCATCATTTTGCATTCTTGCACCTGCGGAGCTTAGATTTGTGACATCCCTCTATCCGTAAACGTCGTGGGCTTCAAATGGTGTTTTTTGATGGTCATCGTGAAACGCCATGCACAGTTCCTGCTTCATCGGCATCTGCCTTCCTTGCGGAAGGCCTTGCGCGCCTCTGCGGGCTTGACTTCCCCCTCCTCTTGTATGGGGCGGCTCTGGCGAACCATGTCCAAGGGCAGCCCTGTTGGATATTTCCTGTGCTGCGTTCATGTCCCTGTCCCTCTTCATCCCTGTTATCCGGGCATTCATTCTATATTCTGTGAGAGTCTTGCCTGTTTCCTTGTAGTATGTTTTTGATTCCTCGGGGAGCATGTTGTAGGGTTCCTTTGAGAGAAACATCTGCTTATTTAGTGTTTCCTTCTGCTCCTTTGAATGATATGCGCTATATTTATATGCAGTTTTCACGACAACCATATTTATTACGCAATTTTAAGAGTTATACGTCTCATGTTTTCGCATTCGCTTTAATCCCACATCTTAAGGATGGGCGTTTTCCCGCTATGCATTTATAAATGTATTAGGCAGTATAATACTATATAAATTTACCTAGGGCCGCGGAAGATACACATGGCGATTACCGAGATTCCAAGGAGTATTGCGCTCATACCAGACGGCAACAGGCGCTGGGCGCGCGCGCACGCGCTGTCCATATTCAACGGATACAGCCTGGGGGTCAAGAAGTTCATAGACTTCACCGGATGGTGCAAGAGCTATGGCATAACAAACATAGCGGTGTGGGCGTTCTCAACTGAGAACTTTTCAAGGGATGCCAGGGAGGTCAGGACCCTCTTCAGGATATACAAGCGCATGGCCACCGACAGGAGCATACTGAGGAAACTCCACGCGAACAGGCTGCGGCTCAGAATCGCGGGCAACAAGTCCCTGCTGCCGAAGGACCTGCTCGAGGCGCTGCATAATGTAGAGGAGCAGACAAAGCACTACAAAGACCGTGCAGTACACATGCTGCTCGGTTACGGGGGCAAGGACGACATACTGCACGCCGCGAGGTCCGCGGCACTTGCCGCAGACAGGGGCTCGGCCGTAAGCGAGGGGCTTTTCAGGAAATACCTGTTCACGAGCGCTGTGCCAGAGATAGATTTCATAATACGCACATCGGGGGAGCAGAGGCTCTCAGGACTGCTGCCCTGGCAGACCTGTTACTCTGAACTGTACTTCTCGAAGAAACTCTGGCCTGACTTCACCGAAAGGGATCTGCATGCGGCGCTGTCGGAATACGGCAGGAGGCAGAGGCGCTTCGGGAAGTAGAGGGCTTCCATGCCAGACGGCAAACGCGATGTTACCGACTTTACAAGGTATTTTGGCATAAATACGCCGAAGGCGCAGTACCTCACCGTCGCCCTCATAATAGCCGGGGCTGCCACCGGGATAATAACAGAGCTGTTCATACACTCCTCGCTGCTCGATGGCGCGACCTATTATATTGTCTTTTACGGGGCAAGCACGGGCATAGTGGTCGTTGCGCTCCCGGCCATACTCACCGCGCTGCTGATCAAGGCCATGAACCGCAGGCTGAGGCTGAAGCACGGCATGATAGCGGTCCTCGCAGTGACGGTGGTGTACTGTTTGTTCCTCGTGGTGATGGCTGCCGCCTTCAGGCTCACCAACAGCTATGTCGTGGCGTACATCATATTCATAGCTGCGAACGCTGCGGTGTACGGCTACTGGTTCATGATAAACAGGATAGTGCTCAACCAGCGCAAGAGCCAGATATTCACTGCTGCCGTGCAGCCGATGCTCAACACCCTGCTGTACATCCCGGAAAGCGCCCACATCCTATCATTGCATCTCCCCGTCAACGTGCTTCTGATCAAGCTCTGGGCCGGGATGTTCATCTTCGTACTGTGCGGCTACGCCATACTCTACTTCATGGACCGGCCGTCCAAACGACAGTTCAACTTTTCTGGCGTAGAGTTCATGTCAGGTATGGTGCACCAGTGGCTTTACGACGCAAGCATAAAGCACGACGTGCTGGAAGGCTCGGGCACCGAGCGCAACGTCAATGTTGATATACTCTCGATAAAGAGCAGCAGGGGCGCAAATGCCGTGTTCGTCATGCCAGACATACACTTCGGCCCGATAATGGGCCTGGGCGGAGCAGTTGCGACTGAGCAGATAGGCGCAAGGATAGCGAAGACCGGCGCAAGCCCGTTCGTGATCCACGGCCCGGTCAACATGGAGGACAACCCCACAAGCAGCAGCGAGGTGTCAAGGATATCCAATGCCGTATCGGCAACGCTCAGATCAATGCGCCACGGCAGCGCATACGGCGCCATGGGCGTGGGCAGGTCTGGTCCGTGCACAGCCGTCGCACTCGCCATAGGGGACACATGCATACTCAGCCTGACAAAGGCGCCGAAGGTCACCGAGGATATAGACCGCAGCGTCGGCGAGGGCCTCGCGAAGCTCGCAAGGAAGCACTTCCAGAACGTGATCCTTATAGACGCCCACAACTCAAGGTTCGAGTCGGCGCCCTCGGGCGAGCTCAGGGGCATCTACAACGGCAGCAAGTACGTCGCCATGTACGAAAGGGCGGTGTCGTCGGCCATGCTCGCAGCCAGGTCCTCGAGGAGGCAGTTGTTGAGCTTCGGCTGCGCCTCCGCAAGCCGTGGAAGCCTGCCGCAGGGCGAGGGCCTCGGCGAGGATCTGGGCAGGGGCCACCTGGGCGTTGCCGTCTTCGGCTTCGGCAGCAGAAGGTTCTGCATGGTGTACTTCGATTCCAACAACATGCTCCCGAGCTTCCGCTCCGATGTCATAGGCCACATAAGGGACAAGTTCGGAATCGAGGCCGAAGCGTATACTACCGATACCCACGGCGTCAACACGCTGTCGCTGCCGGTGAGCAATGTCCTCGGAAGGAGGACAAGGCCGTCTGCCCTGATGCCCGCCATAGACGCCCTTGTCGCAAAGTCGCTGAGGAACATGGGGCATTCAAAGGTGTCGTACTCGCATGTGGTCCTCAAGCGCTTCAAGGTATGGGGCAAGGGCAGCGAGGAGATGATGACGAAGATAAGCAGGGACGTGATACGACTCGGCAAGCGCCTTATCCCGGCGCTGATATCCGGGTTTTTCGTTCTCGCAATGCTGATAATATACGTGGCTTGAAATGGAGTACTACATTGTCGCGCTTTACGCTGTCGCGCTCGTCCTTGCCCTATACAAGCTGTTCGCGGCAAAGGACAACAGGGACCTCCTCCTGTTCATGGCGTTTCTTGTAGCGTCATGGCTGCTCTTCAACTACGAAGGCCTGTCCAATGCAACGAGCGTGCTGCTTTCCGGGGTCATAATATTCAACCTCGCAGCTTCATCTTTCGGTCGGATGCGCGGCAACGCATTCCTTATTATCGCGCTGCTTTATGCGGCCGCCGCACTGTCTTACGGCGCCGGCGCGCAGGCGCTGCTCCAGTCGGCCGTGCTCGGCGCCGTGAGTTCGCCGCGCATGTATCGGCATGCGGGGCGCAAGGGCGTGCATAGGCGAACCGAGAACCTGCGCAATATGTTCCAGATAGCTGCCGGGGTGTTCTTCATTGCCGTTTTCCTCCTCCTGCAGGCAATCTACGCCTCGGTAACGCTGTTCCTCGCGTTCGTGGCCGGAATGGCCATAAGCAATGTGGTCATATCCTCAAAGGGAGGGCGCATAAGGATTCTCGGCGCGCTCGAGCGGGAGGGCGCCGAATTCGGCCACGGGGCGTTCTGGCTCGGCGCAGGGGCGCTGCTCGCAGCAGGATTCCTCAGTCCCCCCATGGCCATCGTCGCCTTCTCAGCCATATTCATCGCAGACTCCTTCTCGACGATAGCGGGGGTGCACCTCGGAAGCGCGAAGCTGCCGTACAACAGGAAGAAGAGCGTAATCGGCACCCTTGCCTACTTCACAACAGTCCTGCTGATGTCCTTCCCAATAATCCTCTACGCCGCCCTGCCCGTGGCCGCGGCCGCGGCGCTGGTCGAAAGCCTCCCTGTGCATCTCGACGACAACTTCGATGTGGCCGCAGTGCTCGCAATAGTCATGAGGATTGTTTATTTGTGATGCTGCATGGCAGAAAACCCGCGGTTCCAACCGCCGGATGAATGCGAATGTAATGTCCACACATAGGAATGTATATAAACATTTACGGCAATATAGGCGCATGGCCTATATAACGGTCTACGAATTCGGTGCTTGCCCCCGCAAGAACAGGCAGTCCGAGATAGACGGGGGTCTGGCCCCTGCGCAGAAACTATGCGACAGGATCCTCGAGAAGGCAGGATCCTCATACCAGAATGGCAAGTGCGCGAAGATTTCGCAATCTGTCCTGGGCCAGCCCGCCCTCCATGGCGGGGAGGATGTCCCATCCGTGTCTTTCCAGTCAGACAAGCAGCAGCGGTGACTTGATGGAAGAATACAAGAGATACAACAGCGAAAAGTATGGGATAAGCGTTGACTACCCATCCGGCTGGAAGGCAGAAGACGGGGTAGAAGCAATGCATCTTGTGGCGGTGTTCGTCCCTCCCGCGCAGCCCAAGGCCTTCAGATCCAGCATAAACCTGATCATCGAGGAGCTTCCAAAGCAGCTAACGCTGGAGGAATACACCGCCGCAAACATCAAGCAGATACAGCAGAAGATTGTCGACAACAAGATAGTGTCTATAGACCATCTAGACCTGCCATGCGGCGAAGCTTCAGAGTTAATCTATACAGGTAAGATTGCGTTGCAGAACGGGGACTGTACGTGGGCGCAGATATACTTTGTAAAGGGCAACAGGGCCTACATATTCACATCTACCTCGCTAAAATCCGAGTCCATATACCTGCAGGCGCTGAATCACATGGCAGGGTCTCTGAGCATCAGATGACCGGCAGCAAAGCCCGACTCTTCCGCGCGCCCCGCAATCCCCCGGCATCCATGCGCGGGAGTTAGCCTCTGTCGTACTATCGATTTGCTGCGGCTAGGGCTACACCCTCCTTCCGCGCCGCCCGCCGGGCCTCTTGGTCGTGTCAGTAGGCATGGGCGTTACGTCCTCTATGCTGCCTATCCTGAATCCAGACCTTGCGAGGGCCCTGACCACCGCCTGCGCGCCGTGCCCTGGCGTCTTCGAGTTGTGGCCGCCTGGCGCGCGTATCTTTATGTTGATGTGCGTTACTCCCTTCTCTATCGCTATTGCGGACACCTTGTACGCTGCCTGCGTTGCCGCATATGGGGATCCCTCCTCGTGGTCAGTATCGACTACCATGCCCCCGCTTCCCACCGCGATGGTCTCTGCCCCTGACAAGTCAGTAAGCGTTATTATGGTGTTGTTCTTGCTCGAGAAGATGTGCGCCACGCCCCAGCGTATTCCCTTCTGCTTGTACTTCTCCTGCGCAGCCGTGACAGCTCCCTCGTATGACACGTCCCCCTTCTTTGCCTGCTGCTGTTGCTGCGCTTTTTGTTTCGACTTCTCCTCCTTTTTTCCAGCTGAAGCTTTTGCCTTGGCCATCTACTCACTTGGATTCTTGCGCCGTGCCGGAGCCTGCTGCTTCAGCCCCGGCGGGCTGTGAAGCACCATCAGAAACAGGATCCGCCTGCCGCGCAGCGGCAGGCGCCTGCGGCCCGAACTCTATTCTTATTGGCTTGTAATACGATATAATGCCCTCCTCCGTCTTCCTGACTATGTAACCGGGGCTCTTGACGCGCCTGCCGTTTATCGCTATGAATCCGTGCGCTATGAGCTGCCTGCTCTGCCTCAGCGTCTTTGCCATGCCCTTCCTGTATACGACCGTCTGCAGCCTCCTCTCGAGCACCGATTCGGGCTTTATCACAAGTATGTCGTCGAATGTTGCGTTCTCGCCCACAATCCCCTCCCTAGCGAGCTTCGCTATTATGTCCTTCCCGACGCCGTCGTCCAGTCTTCCTGAGAGCACCTCACGCATACGCCTCCTTATGCGCCTTATCTCACTGGCCGCCTTCCATAATTCGCTCAGGTTCTTAAGGCCGTAATCATCGCGCAGCTTGTGCTCCTCCTCGATGCGCTGCTTGCTCCACATGAATGATGGCCTGTCGTACTTCCTCCTTCTCCTCTTCGGTGCGCCCATTCAATTCACTTTTTATCCTTTGCAGGTGCCTTTGCAGGCGCAGCCGCCGGAGCCGCGGCAGAGGCGCCGCCCGCCGGAGCGGCGGCCGCAGGCGCGCCGGCCGCTGGCTTGCCCTCCTTCGCAGCCTTCCCGGCGCCCTTCTCCTGCGCGTTTGCCGCAGCCGCGGCCTGCTGCACAGACTTCTTCATCACTCCAATGGTTGTCCCTGTCCTTCCTGTGTTCCTTGTGCGCTGCCCGCGCACGCGCTGCCCGTACTGGTGCCTCGAGCCTATCCACGTCTGCGTCCTTATCCCGAGGTCAACATCCTGCCTTGTCTTAACTACAAGGTCTGTGCCTGCCACGTGCATGTCAAGCCCTGTCTCAGGATCCCTGCGCCTGTTCAATAGGTATTGGGGCACTCCTGCGCCGGCCGGCTCCTTTATCAGCGACTCAAGCTGCGCTATCTGCTCATCAGACAATGTTCCCAGCGCTGTATCGCTCGGGACGTTGTATTTCTCGGAATACCCCTTGGATATCGCCATGGCCATGTTATGGCCTATGCCCTTTATCTGCATCAGTCCGCGCGTCACATTATAGCTGCCGTTGATGTCGCGACCTGCCATTCTTATTATGCTCGTCTCAGCTCTCGCTCCCTTATGCTCCCTCTCCTTCCGGTCCTTGTCTGCCATCAATGCACCGTATCAGCTTCATAAAACGCCAGGGCTGGGATTTCCATAAACCGCATGGTTTATTTTGGACCCAGAAGGCTCGAAGAGCCATGCGCTTCCGGGAACGTTTCCAGGCGCACGCGTTACCGGATTCTGCCACCCTGGCAGTTTCTCTATTAATTGTACCTCTCAAGATTTAAAACTATGCAGCTATCCTTTATCCCTTTTACTATTTAAATCTTGCTTTTTCCTGGGCGTCACCAGCCAAATCCCCGCGCAGGTACCTGTATGCAACTATATACCAGACTCCGCACAATGACAATTCTCGGTTAATAACCTTTGTGATAAAGCCTTTAGCTAAGGTGACGCAATGTCGATATGCCTACAACCACCCATAAGGTCAGGAGACACAGCACTAGGGATACTCCTCAGGGCCTCCGCAAAAACCGCGCAGGCAGTGGAGAATCCCCCGCCTATTGACATCAGAGAGCTCCGTCGTGCGTTTGAGCGGCAGGCGGCAAGGATCGAGGCGTTGAAACGCGCGAGCGGCAAGAGGCTGCGCAGGAACTGACGACAGCTCCCATTCAATAGCGCAAATCCGCCCGCCTATCCCATTTTCCTCTTTCGCCCTGCGCCTGACGGCGCCTTTTTTTCCGGCCTCACCGCAGGGAACGCTATGACCTCTTTTAGCGAGACGTTGTCAGTAAATATCATCGAGAGCCGGTCTATGGCCATGCCGATGCCCGCTGTTGGGGGCATCCCGAACTCTACGGCCTCGAGGAAGTCCTCGTCAGATGGGGGCGCTTCCTCGTCTCCGCGCTGCCTTTCGCGCTCCTGCTCATCGAACTTCCTTCTCTGCTCCACCGGATCGGTAAGCTCTGAATAGCAATTCATGGTCTCATAGCCGGCTATGTACAACTCGAACCTCTCGCTCAGCCTGCTGTTTCCCCTCTTGTCCTTCGTCAAGGGGCACATGTACGCCGGAAAGTCGGCCACGAAAGTGGGGTTCACCAGCATCGGCTTTATGTACTTGTCGAACAGAGCATCGTCAACGTGGGCGTTGTTCTTTCCCGAGACCTCAAGGTTCT
>JAMCZF010000036.1:26277-34672 GCA_023485825.1 Candidatus Martarchaeota archaeon | reverse complement strand
TGGAGGTCTGCGTCGCGGAGGTTTGCGCCGATGAGGTCTGCGCCTGAGAGGTTTGCGCCTGCGAGGTTTGCGCCGATGAGGTCTGCGTGGTGGAGGTATGCGTCGCGGAGGTTTGCGCGTGTGAGGTTTGCATGCCAGAGGTCTTCGCCACGGAGGTATGCGTCGTTAGCTTTTATCCCCTCGAAGTCCCTCCTGCCGCTGCGGTATAGGTCAACTATCTCACGCCCGGTGTATAGCTTTTGTTTACCACTCCGGTTCTTGACCTCTGACGAGATGCATGTGTTTGATGTTTGTTCCGTGGCAGATGAGTCGTCGGTGCGCAGCATCGTACCAAGATCCTTCTGCTTCGCTGCACCGTTGCCCTTCTGCGCGTCATGCGCTTCTTTGTTTTTTGTTGCCATTTTACCACTCCGGTTCTTGACCTCTGACGAGATGCATGTGTTTTTTGAGATATATATGCTTTTCTGAACTCTAGGGATTGGGACATAAGTCATCTTCCTCCCAACACGAGGAGGTTGTGCCAGACGCCTTTACGCATAACCGCCGTCGCAATCCTGTCAAGACGCCTCTGCCATACGTTCCAACCGTTTGACTTCTTGTCAGATGCAAAGCCGCTCTCGGAGCTTTCACGTCTGTAATACTCCTTCAGGAAGGCCATTGTGTCTCTTATCAGGTCTCTCCATGTCTCGTGCCATTTCTTGCTGCCGTTCACCGTCGTATTTGTCTTCGGAAGAATGTAGAATCGTGTGTATGTCCCGAATTTCTTTACTATCGACTGACATGTGTAGTACTTATCGAGTCTTACACTGTCGATTTCTATTCCGAGTGAGCTCATCATCTGCTTCGCGTTGTAGAACGCCTCCTTCTCCGACCTCATTCCAGTGCCGTAACCGACATACATGTTCGTCTTCAAGTCGATGAATGCAAACGCATAAGCAAACATCTTCTTCTTTCCGTTGTTCTTCTTGACGTTGGATGCGTAGTGTTTCTTTATGGTGAGGCTGTATCCTGTTCCGTCTCCGGATGATATCCTTGTAGTTTTGAAAAACCAGTAACGTCTTTCGGTACAGGTGCAAAAATAGACTGCCCGAAAGAATATATTGGGAAAAAAGTCTATGTTATGGTAAGGAAATCAAAGTAGTCGACTTTTGTCCCAGAGTCGAAACATGGGTTTATATGGGCATAAGCTCCTAATCAACTGGACGGGTTGATAGATTCCATATCAGGTATTTACCGATATGGGTTTATCAATTTATTACCAAATAGTCGGAGAAGAGTGAGAATATGTTGCATCAAGAGCTAAGGAGAATAGGCGTATTGCTTGCCATTGCTACGATCATCATAGCCGTGCTCGCTGCAGTCTTCCTGTATCCAACTAACCATGTGACTTTCAATTCCCAGGGCAACGCAAGCATTCAAAGCTGCGCAGCTACTGGCTGCAGAGCGTACCTTGTTATAAACGGCATTACCACGGTCTTAGGCGCCGACCTCCCAGTCAATGCGACTCCTATTTACCAATACAACGAATCCGCAGCATATAACTTCAGCGTGGACGCCGTGACACACAAGACGATACCAATCTACCTGCCATACAACGGCTCCATAGATGTGTATTTCAGCTTGGCTAACAGCTCAATTGGCAATTGGACCTACTTCCAAGCGTACTTCGGATCAACGCTACTGCCCCCCCCCCTCTATCCTTACAGCCGCTTCATCGTCCCTGTCGTGAAAGGGAAGTACGACATAAATGTCAGCGCTATAGCGTCACGCTCTCTTGGTGCCTACGACGGAAATAGCATGATAACCGGACGCATAGGCTACAACTATAGCGGATTTACCTCATCGAATGCGACGGGAATGGCACTGCTGCATGCGACCCTCATGCACTACAACTATTCATTCGCGGTGCCGCACGCCGAATACGTGGAGACGCGCGGCGGCGGACACGTCTTTTCTGAAGGAGAGTTCAACCTGCTCGTGAATACACAGTACCTTGTGAAACTTGAGATAGGGTGTGAGAACAAGGGCAATGCGTCATGCAAACAGTACAGATCCATGATTTACCAGCCATATCACAAGCCGGTTTCCTCGCCTGCCAATTTTTCAAGTTCCCAATTTTTCTATCCAGGAAACTTTGAAATAGCATTTTTCAACGGCAATCTCTCCACCTCACTCCCGCTGAACATCAGCATAGGAGTCGTGGTGTACAAGTGAAACTGTGCCTAATGCAAGAAAGCACCTAACGGTGCAAACTAACCACTAACGAAGGTTGTACTGGAGGCATGTAATTCGACAGCAGAAGACGCGGTGGAGTGCCAGTCGAGTGGATAACTTCTCGAGCGCAACGAGATTCAGCACGGTTGATAAGGTCGTATCAGGCATCAATGCCCGCGGGAGTGCCTTATGCGGGCGGGGATACCGCCGGCTTTGCGGAGAGGACCCGCCCGTGCGTGGGGTTCATAAGGGGCGTAGCCCCTTTATGTCATGCATGCGCTTCAGTAGAACTCGACACTGTATCCTGCGAACCTTCCGTCCTTGTAAACGAGCTTGCCGGAGAAGAATCTGTTCTGCCCGATCCACTTCATGAATACCTTGTCGCCTTCCCAGAGGTTCAGCTTCATGATGTCCCTGTCGTCAATCCATGAGAGTACGCCCTCCCTCGAATCTGCGAGCTTGCCGGAGAACTTCTCTGCGGTGTATACGAACACGTACCAGTCCTCCCCGCTGCCCTTCTCTCCGAACTCGGGAAACATGAGAACGCCGTGCAGCCTTGGCTTGCTTATGCGTAGGCCCGACTCCTCCTTTATCTCCCTTATGACGCACTCCTCCGGGCTCTCCCCGGCCTCGAACTTTCCGCCTAGGCCGTTCCATTTGCCCTCGTGCACGTCGTTCTTTTTCTTGACCCTGTGCATCATAAGGGTCTTTCCGCCGCGCTTTACGTAGCATAGGGTGGCGAGCTTCACTGCTTCGCCTTATTCTCCTGCTTCTTGCCCTTCGCTTCCTGCTTCGGATTCGATTCCTGCCTCTGCGGCTTAGGAACAACGCCCAGGAACGAGTCTACCTCAGACGCGTTGCCCGAATTTACCTTCTGGCTGAGAAACTCAAGGTGCTTCACATTGCACTTGCGCTCCTTCGGGCGCGAGTGGCTTTTTATCATGACGAAGTTCTTGCTGAGTACCTTTGTCACAACTACCTTGTCCCCAGCATCGCGCCCAAGCTTCTTCACTGCTACCCTTCCTTCTTCCAATAACGGCATAAAATCACTTTTTCCTCCTTTCTTGCTCTGCAAGTATTATCTCTGCTATCTGCTCCGGGTCCTTGTCGTTCGTGTCGATGATGAGATCGAACGGCGATGTGTCGTTGTCAAGGTTTATCCCGTAAAGCTCCTTGTACAGTTTCCTGTTCTCTATGTCGCGCACCTTGACTATGCCCTTTGTCTTCTCGATCGTGAGCTTGTCGCGCCTGGCCATCCGTTCGGTCCTCGTGCCCGTAGTCGCGGACAGCCACACCTTGAAGCCCCCGTTTACTATCCACGGAGCCGTGTAGCTTGTTATTATTATGTTCCCTGCCTTTATCTTGGCGCGCAGCCTGCTGTCAACTTCCTTGTCGAATTCTGGGTCTGCCTCGCGCTCCTTCAGGAACTTCATGCCCTCTTCGGTGTCCCACCAGTCGTCTCCAGTGGGGTTGTAGCCGCGCTCCCTCGCCATTTCACGCAGGATTTCGCCGCCGCCTATCGCCTCGACGCCGAGCCTTTTAGCCAATATTCTTGACACTGTTGTCTTCCCTGCTGCTGACATTCCAGATATCACAATTGCTTCCAACCGTATTACCCGATGGATTAGTGCGAAAGCATCTGGAGCACGAAGGCGCGCTGCCCTATGCCTATGTCGTTGAGCTTCATGTTTCCCTGCTCTATCCTGCTTGCGGCCTTCACTATGTCGCTCGTGCATTTCGCGCAGAGGACTCCGCCGAACAGCCTCGAGTTCGTGCGCCTGCTCCTCCCTCCGGACCTCGAGAGCGTTATGCCGTTCAGCTCTGCCTTGCATATGGCGCAGTGAGGCATGCTGTTGGCCCTGCGCCTGTAGTGTATCACGCTCCTTCGCTTGGGGGTCACTCTCTGCAGGCGGCGCCGGCTCCTCGATCTGTGCATTGGTTTAGGCAAATAAACACCGTTGAATCGTGCTGATAAGTGGTAGATATGGACACTAAATCTATTTAGACGTTGTGCTGCGTCCGGGCAGGCCCGTGGCAGTGTCAATTGCAAAGCCGGTTGTACTCTTTGCTACAGGCCTTTGCGTAGACCTGATGAACTCCATTGGCTGGGAGACAGATGGACCCCGCAAGCACGCCGCCGGCCCGCCCATAAACTGCAGGGCATTGTGGGGTGCGTGGAAGGGTTCAACATTTGCCCAGTTCTCAGTCCAGGGGGTTCTCCTTCCTTTTCTTGTCTTCGTAAGATGCCGCTTCAGTTCTGTAGAACTCCTGCAGAACGCAGCCAAGAACCCCGACGGCCCTGTTTATGGCAGAGTAACTCTTCGGATCCGTATAGATGCCGCGCATTAGGATTGTTATGGCGTAGTTGACCTGTCCGTCCACTGCGCCTGGGTCCTGCTTCCTCAGATGCTCTATGAGCGGCCGAATCCGCGCATCGATCGGCGGCCTGAGCTCCTTTTTTATGTACGGCATGTGATTACCTGACGATCTCAGTGCCTTCCTGCGCAGGTTCCTTCGCCGTAGGCTGCAAAAGACCGAAGTTGTACTTGTCCTTGAGCCTGCGCCTGTCGTAGATTGAAAGCGATACCGAAAGCACAATGCCCACTATGAATATCACGACTATGAAGAACATCTGGTAACCCAAGGTGAAGCCCAGCACGCTGAATGTTGTGCTCTGCGGGAACATGCCAGGCAGGACCGCATACTCCAGCGCCAGCAGCACCGGCAGTATTACTATCATGGGCTTCATCTGGTTCTTCATGCTCTCCATGCTCACGGACGTAAGCTCCTTCTGGTGCTCCATCATCTGCTCCCTTGGCACGTTCGCCTTTGCCATGGCCATGAGCTCCTTGCTCTTCTTGTTCATTCTGGCCCTGAGCGCGTACATCTTGTCCACATTGGAGAGCCTGCGCTGCATGTATACTGAGAAAACCGCGTATACGACGCCTATCATGATTATTACTTCTGTAGGTTGTAGCACCATGGAAATCACTCGTTTGCGAGCATTGTCTTTATCGCCTTCTCGACATCCTCCTTCGCGTCTTCTATTTTACCCTGTTTGTTTTTTATGATATATAAAGGTACGCCGAGCTCCTGCATGTAGAAGGTCGCAAGGCTTATGTTGACTCCGCGCTGCTCCTTTATCTCCTGCTTGGTCTCGTTGTTGCGCCTGCGCGACTTGTCGGCAGCGCGCCTGGCGAGTATGTCGTCTGCTGTGGCGTCTATGTACACTATGCCTTTGACGTCGTGCAGAGATGCAGTGTCCTCCTTGGTGAAACCGGCGATGTACCTGTCACCTGATTTTATGGAGGTGTGCGTGTCTATTATTATGTCCTCCTTTATCGAGTCTATCTCCCTGAGGACGTTCTTCCTGAATGCCTTGGCATCCTTGTAGGACATGGTGCTGCGTATCTTGTCGCGCTCAACTCCGCTCTTCCTCTGGAGCTCCGTGCCGAGGCTTATGATATTTATGCCCTTGAGCAGGCTGAGTATGGCTGTCTTCCCTGATCCGGGGGTTCCGGTAACTATTATCTTCTTGCCCATCACAACACATATTGACAAAGCAGGCGCATGGACTGTTATGCCGGCCCGAAGAAAAACGGGCCGGCTCAGCGGTTATCCCGCCCGGGAATCAGTCCTCCATGCCCCCTGCTCCGCCAGGCATGCCGCCAGGGCCGCCTGCTGGAGGCGCCTTTCCCTTGGAGCTTATCATATCATCTATGCGGAGTATCGAAGCGCTCGCCTCTGTCGCGCTTGACAGTGCCTGCAGCTTGACCTTCAGGGGCTCTATGACGCCGAGCTTCTCCATGTCAGACATGGCATTCTTGTACACATCCACGCCGTAGTGCCTGCCATCCTTGTTCTTGTGCTTGCTGCGCAATGCGACAAGCGTGTCTATCGCATCCATTCCGGCGCTGTCCGCCAGCGTCTTTGGTATGGCCTCGAGCGCATCCGCAAACGCCTGTATTGCGAGCTGCTCCCTGCCGCCTACGTCCGTGGCATAATCGCGCAGCTTCGCCGAGACCGCCATCTCTGTGCTTCCGCCGCCGGTGACGTACTTGCCTGATTCGACCGCGCTCGAGAGCGCGCCGAGCACGTCAGTCATGGCCCGTTCGACCTCGTCAACCGCCTGCTTTGTGCCTCCGCGTATGAATATGGTGACGCTCTTGGGGTCCTTGCACTTCTCCACGAAGATCATCTGCTCCCCAGAGATCTTGCGCTCCTCCACCCCGCCTGCAAACCCAAGGTCCTTCTGCGTCAGGTCGTCGAGGCTCGTTACCAGCCTTGCGCCGGTTGCCTTCGCGAGCTTCTCCATGTCGCTCTTCTTTACCCTGCGCACGGCAATGACTCCGGCCTTGGCGAGGTAGTGCTGCGCCACGTCGTCTATGCCCTTCTGCACGAAGATGACGTTGGCCTTGCTCTTTGTTATCTTGTCGACCATGTCCTTTAGCATCTTCTCCTCCTGCATGAGGAAGGCCTGCATCTGGTCAGGCGACGTAATCTCTATCCTTGCATCTGTTTCGGTCTTCTCTATCTCCAGGGCAACGTCGAGAAGCGCTATGTTCGCGTTCTTCAGGTTCTTCGGCATGCCCGGATGCGCTATCTCCTTGTCTATCAAGACCCCGTTTATGAAGGTGGTATCCTCGATTCCGCCGCCTTCTTTCTTCTCTATCTTGATGAAGTCCCTGTCTATAGATACCTTGCCGTTCTCCTTTATCGAGACCTGCTTGAGCGCCTGCAGCGCGAGCGATGCGAGGTGGTCCTTTGTCTGGTCGCTGCCCACGTTCTTTGAACCCATGGCTATAGTGGCAATGCGCAGAAGCTTGGCCTGGTCGTCTATGCTTATGTTGCTTGCTACATCAGCAAGCACATCAGATGCCTTGTTGCGCGCCATCTCATAGCCCTTGATTATTGCCGCAGGGGGTATTCCCTGGTCGAGCATCTGACCTGCGTTCTTGAGAAGCTCGCCTGCGATTATTACAGCGGTTGTTGTTCCGTCGCCGACCTCCTTGTCCTGCGTCTTCGCTATCTCGACCATTATCTTTGCCACTGGATGCTCCACGTTCATCTCTTCCAGTATGGTTGCGCCGTCGTTCGTTATTATTATGTCGCCGAGCTCGCTTACGAGCATCTTGTCCATCCCCTTCGGACCCAGAGTCGTGCGCACGATGCTTGAAACCGCATAACCAACCGCTATGTTAGTGCGCTGTGCCTCCTTGCCCAAAAGCCTGCTTGCCCCCTCAGGCAATACCATATACTGCTGTCCGCCAAGTTGATTTTCAGCCATTTTCACACCTTTTTGTTTTAGCATCTAGATAAGTACCCTAGAAACACACCTGAGCCTCCATTCTCTCAAGCGTAGAACCCATATCATATTTGCTGCAAAAAGTATTTATACGTTACTCAGGCCGGCAGGATTGTATTGTCCTGAATTAAGGTTCTCACGACAAATGGATTTCTCCTCATTTATATACCTCTCTTTCGTTTTGCCTTCTTTCAGCATAAACGCCTCGCAGATGATTCTTGTGAAATGAAAGCAAAAACAAGAGCCTTACTTGGTATCAAAAAAAATCCTCATGACTTGTATATCCCTTACAAACTCTAATTCCTTTGTCGTGAGGACATTATTTCGGGATATGACAACAACTTCCGCCATTGTAAAGGTATTTATAGGTGGAAACACATATTATAGGTGCGAGGATATGTCGTCAACAACTAAAAATCATGATAAGAAGGCCGTATCAGATAACAGACTGCGGGACGCCACGAAGGCCGTGCGCAGGCCGGGCAGGATAAGGGCATTGGCCATTGCAGCGGGCATAGCCGCGGCCCCCATACTTGCAGGAGCGCAGCCCGCATCTGCATGGGGTTACTGGAAGACTGAGGCTTTCGCGGCAAGGGCACAGTTCGGCGAGAGATATTACGGAGGCGAATGGCGTGGCGGCTATTGCAGATACGGCGGCCGCAACTTCGGCGACAGTCTTGCACGCGCTGCAATCGCAGGCGCCGCTATGGGAATTACTAATGGCATAATAAGTGCGTTTGCTAACAACAACCGAAACTACTACCAGCAGCCCTATTATCCAAACTACTACTACCAGCAGCCCTATTATCCAAACTACTACTACCAGCAGCCCTATTATCCAAACTACTACTACCAGCCGCCCATTAGCGGCGCAGC
>JAMCZF010000036.1:0-26267 GCA_023485825.1 Candidatus Martarchaeota archaeon | reverse complement strand
ACAGCAGCCCTATTATCCAAACTACTACTACTACCAGCAGCCGACTTACCAGTATCAGTATCCGAACACCTACGTGAATGCAGACCCTCCGGCTACTCCTGCCGCTGAGCAGTATAGTGCTCCTCCGGCTATGCCTGCCCAGGCCATAATCACCCCGGGATTCGTATACGTCAATGGCAAGGCCATACCTGTGGGAACGACTGCAGGTGCGCTGGCCTCAAATACGGAAGTGCAGAGGCTGGAAGCGAAACAGAAAGTTCTGGAGAACAAGGTTACGGCGATGCAGAAGGAGCTTACGGTCATGAAGAGGGCGGAGACGCAGACTTCAAGCAAGCAACCCTGAACGCCCGCGGTTATCCGGTCTGCTGAGTATTATGCGGATGAAGCAATGACATTTGCCAATAATGTGAAGAAACAGGACCTTCGCGACACGACCTATAGAAGAGCTGGGGGGTTCGCGGGCAGGGTTAACGATCTGCAGAGTTTGGTAAGGAACAATGCCAAGCCACTGATGTTCGCTGCAGCAATGGCTGCTGCGCCGCTAATGGGCGGCTGCGCGGGCGCATATTGGAGCACGGGAGGGGGGTACAGCTACAACGAGAGCTATACAGTCTACAGGAATGGCGTCACCACAACTTACAGTTACAGGGAGAGCGGTCCGTACAATGTTGTCCATCAGGAGTATGAGTATGTGCCAGTCAACAGCGGCCCCGGATTTAACGTTTTCTTCGGCGTGGGGCGTTTTCTGCATCGCCCGTTTTACGGCCATCCTGAATTCCGTGGGGGCCGGTTCGATAGGGATTTCCACCATCCCTGCTTCCGTGGAGGCCATCCCGAGGTCCATGCATTCCATGGACACCCCGCGCACTTCAGGGGAAGGATGGACTTCGACCATGGCAGGCGCTGACGCAATTTCAAGCCGGGTTGATTCAAAAGAAATGCATAAATATCTGGAAAACGCAATACAAAATGGATGACGACATGGGAGCCAGGATAAAGAGTTTGGACGACAAGAGCGCGTACAAGGACATGATGCGCACGGGCATGGCGCTCGGCTTTGCCGCTGTGTTGTCGGTTTCGCCCGCGTTAGGCGGCGCTGCCAATGCCAAGACTCCAAGGGAATTGAACGTAGCAGAAACCATTACAACCACTTACAATAAGGGAACCCCCGCCGAAAGGGAGAAGGCGCTGGAACACGCCAAGCAGGTTATGCGGCTCATTATTCCGAATAGGCTCGCTGTTTTGTATAAAGAACAGGCAAAAGTGGACAAGGACATCAACAACCATGCCGTAAAGATGTTCGAGAACGGCAGGATAATGGCGGAGAGGGCTGCGCTTTTGGCAAGCAGGAGATACGATGAAATAACAAGGACCGCCACAAGGATGGCCAAGATTGAGGGCAATGCTGTTATCAGAGATATGAACCGCGCTTCCGCAGAGGCTGCGCCAAGGCCGATAATTGCACGGGCGCCAGAAACGGTTTGGGTGGCCCTCGTTGCATGCATATCAGGCGTGGTGGCGCTCGGAGTCGGAGGCGCGGCCGGCTGGTTCTTCTGCTCGAGAAGGAAGGCGCCTTAGCCGTGTGAGCGGGAAACCCCACACCATTCATGGGTGGGAGGACGTCACCGGTTAACTGGGATAAATGTATTCGGTGGATTTGCCCGGGCGGTTCATGCTCTTGAGAAGAAGCCTGCCTAGGCATCGTTAGAGGATTTTCGGATTCCTAACCTTACCGGCGTCCTGTGCCCTTTATAATGCTTTCGCTTGATAATATAGTGTGATAGCTTGGCGAAACGCACGCCTGCAAAGCCTTCAAAGACGCCGAATAGAAGGATAAACCCGCAGATAAAGATACAGAACATAGTGGTCAGCTCCGACCTCCACGCAAACATAGACCTGTTCTCGTTGTCAAAGAACGTGAAGGAGGTGGACTACGAGCCGGAGCAGTTTCCGGGGGCGATATTCCGCATAAAGGAGCCAAAAGCCGTCATCATACTCTTCAAGAACGGCAAGCTCATCTGCACGGGCTCGAACACCGAGAAGAACATAAGGATTGTGCTTGAGCGCGCCGCAAAGGTAATCTCGCATTACGTCATAGCGCCGTCAAAGTAGCTTCACTCCCGCTTCTTCTTGGCCTGCGCAAGCGCCTTGTCGAACTTCTTGAAGAACGCGCCCCAGGAATATTTCGACTCAACTTCTTTCCTGGCACGCCTGCCGATGCCCTCTGCCATGCCGGTGTCCTCCGCAAGCAATCGCATCCTTTCCGCCATCTTCTGCGGGGAGTCTACGAGGAACCCGGTCTTGCCCTCCTGCACGAGGCGGGTCGGCTCCCCCTCGTTTATCGAGATTACGGGTTTTGAGCTTGACATTGCCTCAAGGTACACCAGCCCGAAATCCTCGTTCTGCGGCGCGAGGAGCACTGCGGTCGCGCCGGCGTAAAGCTTTTTCATCTCGCTGTCCTCCAGGTTCCCCCTGAACTCCACGTTAAGCCCTTTTGCCATGCCCTTGAGCTTGGCGTAGTATGCAGCATGCTCGGGATCCCTGGAAAGGGCGCCGGCGAGCAGAAGCCGGTGCTTCTTCCCGCTTTTTGCGCAGAACCTCTTGTACGCGTCTATGACAAAGTCCTGGCCCTTGTTGGGGCTTATCCTCGAGGGGCACAGGAAGTACCTTCCGTCGCCTTCGTTTGAATACTCGCCGAAATCTATGCCGGGGTTTATGACAGTGGACTCGCGGGAGTAGTATTTCATTATCCGCTCCCGGGTGTTTATGCTGTTAGCCGCTATGAACTCTATGTTCCTGACGACGCGCTTGGATATGAACTTGTAGGTCTTTGCCATGGTTGAATAGAGCAGCTTGTCCTTGTATGACCTGTGCTTCATGCGCACCTCGTAGAGGTCATACACCTCCCTCGGGGGGGTGTGGCAGTACCACAGCACGCGCTCGTTTCTGTGGCGTATCCACTCGCTGGGGGATATGTGCGCGTTGAGCACGTCGTAGTCCTCCTTCAGCTTCAGGTTATAGAAGTTGTACCCGTATCTGAGGCCCTGCGATGCCCTGTACGGCAGCATCTCCGAGAGCGGCACCTTCTTCCCGACAAGGCGCACGTCTAGGTCCTTGAACTCGCCGAAGGTGGTGTTTTTGTTGTACTCAAGTAGGTATATGGGCGCGTCGTAATGCTGCGCTATCCTGAGTATGACGCGCTCTGCGCCACCCTTGAGGTTTAGATAAGGCTGTATTATGATCAGATCCATTTGAACACAGCTTGCAGGAACTACTTCACAAGGCAGTTATTTATTGGTAGGCTTTGTCAGCCAGGTATGGTGTAATTGTCGGTGACCCAGCCTGGCTTCGGCGTGTGCTCCGGCAGCGATGCCGTGTAGTTGTTGAGCCTGAATATTATCACGCGGTTTGTTGCATTGATGAAGTTCATCCCTGTGAAGTGCGAATCCTGCGAGTAGACCTGCGGGACTGTGTTGCTGCTGAGCGAGTTTGGAGGGAGGTACTTGAAGCTCGTGTAATTTACAGGGTATACGAGGCTGAAGCCGCTTGAAAGGTGGCCGAGGAAGAAGCCGCGGTAGTAGTTGGAGTTGTAGAAGGAGGTCATGGCGTCGGTAACCGTATAGTTGGGGCCGTTCGGCAGGTACAGGCCGATGAACTCAAGGTACGGTGTGCCACCCTGCTGGAACTGCGTCGCCCCGAGATAGAACTCGCTGTTCAGGCTTACGGGCACCCGGGTAGTGATGCCGTTGGATGTCAGCGCGTTGGCCATCTGATACACGGGCACCAGCATGTTCGCCTTGATGCCGTTCGCATAGTACACCTGCATGACGCCATTCGCATCCGGTTTCGTGTTTATGCAGTAGGACTGGTTGAGCAGATGCGGCACGGTCTCGCCCGTTGTCATGAGGACATGCACTGCCGTGACTGTGGAATTTGAGAAGTTGCAGTAGTACTGTATGGTCGGCTTCTCTGGTATGTCGACGAATACGGGATCGTGGGACAGCTCGCATTGCGATGTGCCTATCACGAAGTTGGCGCCGTACTTCTTGCCCTCCGACTCGGCGAACGACTGGCTCGTCTGGTTTTGGTCTACGCAGCCGAGGAAGTCAAGTGCGCTCCACTTCGGCAGGAGCTGGTCGTCGAACAGCACGTACTGCGCCTGGGTCGTGTTCTGGTTCATGAACATGGCCAGCGCGGTAGTGTTCTGTATCACGAACTTCGCTGCCGTGTTGTAGTCGGTCTGTGCGACGGCGTTGTCGCCCCTTATCACCGCATTGGTATTGCCGAACCAGTTGATCCAGTCGCCGTAGTCCCACCATGCGAGGATTCTGGGCGCATTCGGCCCTATATTCTTCGACGCCCAGGACATCGCCGCGAGCCACGAGTTCGGCACCTGGTAGCAGAACATCGTGGCGCCGAGTATGTTTGTGCCGTTTGTTGAGATGTTGTTGCACTGCTGGTTGTATGCGGTAGTATTGAGTCCTACGCCGGAGAATTCCGCTGCCGCAGAGAACACCTGGACAAGGGAGAACGCCATGACTATGACGATTATGGAGCTCAGCCCGTACAGCGCATGGAGTGGGGTTATGCGCATCCTTCCGGCGATGTACGCGGAGAACGCCGAGATTATCACTACTGCTACGGTGAGCAGGCTACCCGCGGCAGGCAGGCTGCCTTCCACAGTGTAGATTATGCCGTATATGAACGCAGCGGCCGCGAGGAACGACATGGAATATACGGCAAGCCCGCTTATGTCGCCGCTCCTCTTTATGTACATGGCCATCTCAGCTATGACCACCACGAACGCTATGGCGTATGCCACTGCGAAGTGCGGAAGGTACTTGATCTCGCTCATCCCTGCGGCTGCGAGCACCGCGAGTATCCATATCGACAGCACGCTGGTGCTGGAGCGCTTGAGCGCTATGTTGTAAGCCTCTATGGCCGAGAATGCTATCAGCACGAGCCACAGGAGCACGGGGACTCCGCCGATGCTGAGGGCTATGCCGCCTATGAAGCTGGGCCCTCCGAAGTCGAAGCCGAGGCCCGTAGGCGCGTATTCCTGCACTGTCATGAACAGAGGCGATGACGGTGTCGTGAACCTCGTGCTGAGGTTCAGGTACTTCTTGATGCCGTTGCCTATAGGAGTAAACAGCACCGCGCAAGCAAGGATGATGCTTATTATTACCGCTATGGCGAACCTCGAGTATATCTGCCTGTGCCTGCTGAAGGAGCCCCAGCCGCCGAACACAAAGCCCATGAACAACGCCAGAAGGCCGAAGATTGAGACTATGAGAAGGCCCGGCAGTATAAAGACAGGCAGCAGGATCAGGCCGAGGACCATGAGCAGGAGTCCTACGCCGGAGAGCGCAAGCGATACCTCAGGCCGCGCGTCGAACCATGTGAGCGCGCCCTTCCCTATCGCTGCAACGCCGCGCGGAAGACCCTGCCACTTGAGCGAATCGGTGAGTATGCCGTACACTAGGCCTGCAATCAGAGCGAACAGCGGGAAGGCGATTATAGTAGGTATCTTGAGGAACGTAGGCACCCCTCCGCCGTATACTGCATTGTACGGCGCGTACAGAACGTAGCCTATTATTATGACGAATAGCATCACGGCGTTCATCTTGTAGAAGTCCATGTCGTTGCTGTTCCTTAGCGCGTTTATCACTGCCTGGAAGAGTATGTAAATGGCGAGTATCCCGGCGCTCACGGTGTAATAGTGCGCGCCGAGGAAGTTGGATATGAATGCTATGCCGGCAAGTATCGCATAGCGCTTCTCCTTCGGATTCTTGATGGCGAGGAGGTATGCCGCGAAGAAGAAGAAGAGTGCGGTTATGCCCCAGGGCTCGAGCAGCTGCTCCCCTGATATATAGGTCGAGATGAGGGTGGGCATCGCGGCAGCGATCCCGGCAGCGATCAGGCCGGGGAAGTCGCCGTATATGTGGTACACGAACATGAAAACGACGAACACAAGGAGGGCGGCGAGAAGCGGGGGATATATGCCGCCGACTGTGCTCAGGGATGACAGGCTGAGGCTGGCATGGCCGGGATTAGCCAGCTGGTACCAGTATGCTTCCAGGTATGGCACTGCCGGCTGTATGCGCTGTATGGTGCCGGCAGCGAGGGTCGGCCAGGCCGCGTGCGTGGTGTACAATTGATAGCCATACGTCAGTATCTGCTGCGTAGCCATCATGTCGAAATACGGATCGAACTCGAAGAAGTGCTGCGAGAACCCTATGTTTGCTATCCTTGACGCGAAGGTGACCGCCATCAGCAATAGCAGTATGGTCCACACCACAGGGAAGTGCGGATTCTGCTTCGGCTCCTCGCCTGCGATAAGCTGCTGCTCCTCCTGCTCGTGCTCCTCGTACAGCCTGCGCTCTTGGCTCTCGTGCTGCCTGCGCACAGATTCTGTCTCCTCGCTTCCTGCGCTTCTGGACTTGAGCAGGTCCATCTCCTCTGCATGGCTCTTCATGAGGTCGAGCTCCTCCTGCTCGTGCTCCTTTATGAGCTTCATGTCCACATTGAGCCTCGCCATCCTGCCGCGCAGCTCAGATACCCTTTGACGGTAATCCGCGCTTATCGATGCGCGCGTTACCTTCTCGCCTTGGCCAACAACAGACCTTAGGGAGTCTGTGCTGATGGCGCCCTGCCAGTAGGACAGCGCTATGCCTATTATAGTAAGCACAATGACATCCGCGTCGTACAGCCCCGCGGAGAACGAGAATATATGCGCGTACGGGATGAGGTACGCTTCCAGCCAGACCATCGCGGGCGGGAATATTATGCCGAAGAAAATGCCGATCAGGAATATCTCGACGATGTGCATTCCTGTCCTCTTGAGCAGCGCCAGCGCGAGGAAGAACCCAGGCACGACTATTGAGAGTATGCCTATTATTATAGCGGCTATCATCGAAATCCACAGAGTAACATGAGACTAAGCTATTTATCCTTGAACAGACACATATATCTGGAGTAAACCTTATTAAAGATGCTTGTGCCTTTTCGGATGGCGTTCGCATGGAAGAAGAAGTTGCAGTCATAGGGGCCGGAACCGCAGGCCTCATTGCCGCGAGGGAGCTCGGCCGCGCAGGAATACGCGCCCTGGTTTACGATCAGAAAAAGGTGCTGGGCCATCCGGTGCGCGCGTCAGGCATAGTGTCCCTGCGCGGCCTCGATTCCCTGGGAGTGGATTATAGGAAGGCGGTAACAAACACCCTTTATGGCGCAAGGCTGCACGCCGGGAAGAGCACCATGCGCATAGAGTCAGGCACGCCGGTGGCGCATGTCCTTGAGCGCCAGAGGCTCAACGAGCTGTGCAGGGAGCAGGCCGAACGCGCAGGAGCAACTGTCATCACACAGAGGAGGATCACCCCAGAACGCCTCGACACCATCAATAGGGGCGGCAGCATAATAATAGGCGCCGACGGCGCAGTGTCGACAGTCGCGGCGCATTTCCGCATGGGCCCCCTGGCGGATTACGTCATAACATACAAGGCGGAATTCCATGTGCGCCTTGATGACGCAAGGAACGTTGACCTCTTCTTCGACAGGGAGTACAGGGGCCTTTTCGGATGGCTGTGCCCGAACTCTGATGAGATACTTGAAGCAGGCATAGGAGTCAGGCACGGGCGCATGAACGCAAGGCGCGCGTTCGACAGGTTCATGGAGAGGAGGGAGGTCGCCGAGGCTGTGGGGAACGCGAGGATGCACAGCGGCCAGGCGAGCATCATACCCATGCGCCTCAGGAGAAGGATTGTGGACGAGAAGAGGAAGGTGCTGCTGGTTGGAGATGCGGCGGGGCAGGTCAAGCCCTCTACTGGAGGCGGCATCGTCTTCGGGGGCAACGGCGCGATCATGGCGGCGAGAGCCATACAAGGGCATCTTGAGCGCGGGAAGAGCCTGATGGAGTACGAAACGTCTTACAAAAAGAGGTTCGCCGCGGATACGAGGGTGCATTCGATGATAAACAAGCTCTACACACGGTCCGGCACAAAGGGCATGGAGCTCGGAATAAGGATAATGAATGCTATCGGCATGGCCTCGCTCCTCGGCAAATACGGCGACATGGACTCGCCTACGAAAACAATGATGAACGTGTTTTCTGGAAAGCAGCGGGTAACTGAATAGCACATTACAGCAGGTCGCAGCCTATGTAAGCTGCCAGCTCAACAATACTGCGGCTCGGGAATTATATAGATAATTTTATATATGTTAGGATATATATAATATCATGGCGTATAAGACAATCCTCCTGACAGAGGACACGTACAACAAAGTGAGCGCTGCGAAGAGGCTGTTGTCAGAAAGACTCAAGAAGAAGCTCAGCTTCGGCGACCTCTTCAATGAAGTCTTCGGCAGGAACATCGACTTCCTTGACATCGACAAGGATCTTTTGGCTTACATAAAGGGGTTTTGCGCGCGCATGGATGAGGAATATGTTCTTGGGGCGTTGCTGTTCGGATCGGTGGCGAAAGGAACATACGATCAGAACAGCGACATAGACGTGCTTGTGGTGGTTTCAGACATGAGGTACAGGGAAAGGCTCATGGAGCGCGTGCATGCGGCGAAGAAAGAGCTTGAGGGCATGCTTGACACGCTGATCGGCAAGCGCCTGCCCACATTCATAAGCCCTGTTGTCGTTGATGAGAAGGAGCTCATGCACGATTTCAAGCCGATTTACCTTGATTTCCTCGATTATGGTGTAATACTGTTTGAAAGGCGCGAGGCGCTTTCAAGGTTCCTTGGTAAGATGTCTGGCATAAAGCACTGGAGGGAGTTCACGCCGTATGAGGTGCTGCGATGGCATACGTAACGCCCATGGAGAATGCGCGGATGTGGCTTTACACGGCAGATGCCGCCCTTAAGAAGAGGATATACTCTACAGCGCTGTACAGCATGGAGATGTCAGTTGAGATTGCGTTGAAGGCCGTGCTTTTGGAATTCGGCGTTGATGTGCCGAAGGTCCATAACATAATGAACAGCCTGCGCCAGATTTTCCGCGAGAAGAGGGCGCTGCTTCCGAAGGAGTTTGTAGAGAAGGAGGGGATCATACTCGACACGTTCAACGGCCTGCTTGAGCTGCGGCCCCTGGCGGGATACGCGTTCGAGACTCACGCGGGTGTCGCTGATTCTGAAGGAGTTGCCGGAAAATACATGAAAGACTCGACAGAAGTGGTGAATTTATGCGGCGCCGCAGTCAAGCACATCGGAAAGAAAAAGGGATGATTGCCCAGTATTGTGTGGCATCTTGGCGGGTTTGGCTATCGCTTCCGAAGTGAAGCGTTCCCGGATTCTCAGTCTTATCGCAGGTTATTGAGTAATTACCAACAGGGCGTTACTCCTTTACCCTCAATGCCTCGAGTAATTTCCTGGTGGAAGGAAGGCTATCTGCTCCGAATACTGCCTTTACAGCCGTGATCTCTGCATCAGAGTCTCTCTGCAATGCTGCGAGCTCTGCTGCTGAAACGCCGGCGATAACGGCCGGTACAGGTTCTGCTTTCTGAATGGCATCGACTTTTTGCGCGGCCGCTTCGCGACCGGCGTGGGCTGGCTTGAACCCAACCACCACCGGAGCAACATCGGTAGGCTTGCCGTCCGCATGGAGGCTAACCCGACAGTAGTCGCTGAGGTAGTAACCGTCTTCGTCGAAGTCGTCCATGTAAACTTCGAACGACAACGGATTGTTTCCCGCATGGTAGTAAATGTTCTTTTCTATGTCTTCTGACCCTCCTTCCGTTATGGTACCGTAAACCTCCTTCGCGTGCCTGCCCGCCCAACGGCGTTATGCCAGGCCTCAGCTTCGGGAGCGTGAGCGTGAGGGGCTAGCTTCGGGCGGGAAGGGGCTGCGTTTTACACGTTTCTGAATATTTCTAGAACCTCATTGCTTACGGCATCGAACGTTGTTTCGGTGAAGTTGCTCAGTATGCCGTCGAGGTCGCCCCAATATGGCTTCAGGGCTTCAACCCTTTTCCTGAACGAGTTAAACGAGTATTTTTTGCCTTTTAGCCTTGGCTCTTCCTCCATCTTCTCAGCTATGATGCCTCTTCCTATGCGCATCTTCCTTATGACAGATAAGTAGTGCAAGTCATAAAGATCCCTACCCTTCTGCCTTGTGTATATTGATCTGACTTTCTCGGCAAGTATCTCCTCGGGCTGCATCACGTCTATCTTGGCCGCTGCATAGTCATTGGACAGGTCTTTCTTGCCGGGGCTCAATATGCAGATGCCGGGGCTGTAATCTATAGTAGTGCTTATCCCGTCATATGCCCCGTATTTGAATATCAGCACATATCTCCTGAAGCCCTGCTGCTGTAATATCTCATCCTCCCAATCGTTTGTTATCTTGTAGCTGTATGTTCTCTCGAATGACTCTATGGCGTCGTCTATCAGTGCATAATTGTCCATATTCCTTGATGACAAATCGATATCCGCGGAGAACCTGTTGCTGCCGTAGAAAAAGGATATCGCGGTGCCGCCTTTGAATACTAGGTCCTTTGGCTTTCTCTTGAATACCTCTATGAGGAGATCCCTGAGAAGTGCGGCATGGATCTTTTGTTTTTCACTGAACCAGTTTCTCGCCATAGGCTCCATGCGGTCATCTCAGCATATTGGTTCCGGCTGCCTGGATAAGCCCTCTCATCTTCTTTAGCAGGGCCTTGTTGCCCGACATCTGCGCATATCTCTCCAGTTTTTTCAGGTCTAGCCTGCCCATTGATACTGCAAGGGCGAACTCTTCCCCGAAAAGCTGCCTGCCATGCAGATAGAGGTCGTCTATGAATATCTTCTCCGGCTCTGCGAATGCCGGACCGCTGCTAGTTATTGTGAACCCGTAAATGAACTCCTTCTTTACCTTTGAGAACACCACAGTGTGGCCAGCAAGTCTTAGGCTGCGATGGTACTTCGCTGCCACCACAGAAAGTTTTGTTGGGATTTGTGTGGTGAACCCGTAGTGCTCCAGCGCGGCGTATCCAGTCAGGTAGGAATCTGGAATTATCCTTGACGCCAGTGTGTAGTCATCGGTTCCCCGCAGGCAGTACCTGCCCCGCTCCACCATGCTTATGAGGTTTTTCCTGCGCAGTCTGTTAATAAAAAGCCTGGTGTAAGGCTTTGGCTTTTGGATTATGCTGCTTGCTGTGTCTATGGTAAAGACGGGTAATCTGAGTTCCCTAAGCATTTCCGTAAAGTCTACGCTGTTCATCGATACTTTAATGCTGAGAAGATATTTATATGTTTTGATTAGCCTATGTTATCAAATGATAACGTAGTTGATTAAAAGATATTAACATTTTACTTTTGAGGTACATAAATACCATTTTCTGTACTTCTGTACACACTTTTCCATAAATGCCGCGCCTGCCCGCCCAACGGAGTAATGCCAGGCTTCAGCTTCGGGGGCGTGGCGTGAGCGTGAGCTAAGACTTGGAGTTCTGCATGGGCTTCTGCAGCAGCCACTTCCACAGCGGTATGCACTTTATCGTCTTCCGGTTGTATCTGTGCTGCTCTTCTGTTTCCCAGGTTATCAGCAGCAGGTCATCGCAGTCTAGCCGTTCTGAAGCATTAAAGAGGGCCCTGAACTCTCTGTCCCTAGTGGCGAAGTTGTCGATGCTGTGACTTACCTGAATAAGCTGCCCGGCCTTCCTTCCTGCTACTACAAAATCTATGTCGTAGCTCTGGCCCTTTGCATAGAACACCTTGCCCTCCCCGTGCCTCCTGAGCAGTTCCACGAAGACCGCATTCTCCATGAACCTTGAGTTGTCGGTAACGCCGTTGACAGCCAATAAGCCATTGTCTGCGAAGAACGGCTTCGGCATCGACTGCTCCCTTGCCTTGTAAGACTTTGAGAAGTTCCTCACGTAGTACACTATGAATGCATCGCCAAGCGCCTGCATGTAAGCATAGATGGTATTCTTGCTGACCCTATAGCCCTGTGATTTGAGGAAATCGGTGAACTTGTTTGCGGAGAACTCTTGCGAATTTGCAAGCGCGTTTATCAGAACTCTTATAATCTTGGGATTCCTGACCTTGTGGCGCTCCACAATGTCCTTGCTTATTGTCACCTCCATTATCTCCCTCAGTATCTTTTCCCTTTCGCCTGGCATGAGAGCAGCTTCGGGGTATCCCCCATACCTTACGTATTCGTCTGCGGAGCGTATTACTGCTGCTCTCTCAGCTGTCGACATGTACTGGCTGTATTTTGTATTGGTGAACTGCAGGAACTCTCTGAAGCTTAGTGTGTAGGTCATGTGGCCCAGTGTTCTTCCGCGCATCTGCGTTGCTATCTCCTTGCTGAGCAGCTTTGACGATGACCCCGATATGTACACCTTGTAAATGCCCCTGTCGAGAAGGCTCCGAACCCATCTTTCCCAGCCGTTTATCTCCTGCACCTCGTCGAGGAAGAGCCATATCTCCTTGCCTGCGTTGCCGGGGTATATCCTGAAGTACGTGTTTGGTAGTGTGTCAAGATCTGATGCGGTGGCATTGGAGAACGCAATGTCCTCGAAGTTTATCTTCAGCATTCTGGACTTGTCTATTCCGTTGCCGAGAAGCTTCCTTATAACCAGCAGCAGGAGGTACGACTTCCCGGAGCGCCTTGGGCCTATCACACTTATCGCACGGCTTAGCTTGAGTTCCGTTGGCAGCTCTGCTTCCCTGTCGTACAGAGGATCCTTTGCCGCTTCCTCATGGAAGTCCCTTATCATTCTTGCAACAACATCTTCGCTAAGCATGGTCAGGATAGAGGGAAATAAATATAAAAAGTTTCCCTCTATGAAGGTATATATAACTACAACACATCTACTGGCCCCGCGCGCCTGCCCGCCCAACGGCGTGATGCCAGGCTTCAGCTTCGGGAGCGTGGCGTGATCGTGTAGAAGGTTTTTAGACTTCCTTTGCGTATACTTTTCATGGCAGTTCTCGGGATAGAGAGCAGCGCGCATACCTTCGGCGTTGGGATAGTTGAGCGTGGGAAGATTCTCGCCAATGAGAAGTCGATGTACAGGATTACGAACAAGGGCATGATACCTGCGGAAGTGGCGGAATTCCACATCGCCAACGCGACGGATGTTGTGGAGCGCGCACTGGACGCATCCGGGCTGCGTATTGATGGCATAACTGGCATAGGATACACGAGAGGCCCGGGCCTCGGCCCGTGCCTGCAGGTCGGCCAGCTCACCGCTAAGTCTCTTGCGCTTAGACTCGATGTGCCCATAGTCCCGGTAAACCACGGGCTTGCGCACGTTGAGATAACTAAGCATATTGCAAGACTCAAGGATCCGCTTGCGCTTTACGTAAGCGGTGGCAACTCGCAGATTCTGAAGTTCGACAGAAAGATGCACAGATATTCTGTGCTCGGCGAAACATTCGACATAGGCATCGGCAACATGCTCGATGCGTTAGGCAGGAGCCTTGGCCTGAAGCACGCGTGGGGCTCTGAGATAGAGAGGCTTGCGCTCCACGGCAGGTATATTCCATTGCCGTATACCGTGAAGGGCATGGACTTCGCGTTCGCGGGATTGCTGACCAAGGCTTCAAGGCTTGCGGGCAGGGAGAAAAACGAGGATCTGTGCTATTCGGTGCAGGAGACGTCCTTTGCCATGCTCTGCGAGGCTGCTGAGCGTGCTCTCCTGCTGAGCGAAAGCAGTGAGCTGTGCGTATGCGGAGGAGTTGCGCAGAACGCCAGGCTTGCCGGGATGCTGGGCGCCATGGCAAGGGAGCATGGAGCCAGATTCGCGCGCGCGCCTGATGAATACAACTCTGACAATGGCGCCATGATAGCGCTTGTTGCAGAGAAGATGATCTCTAAGGGCATGGCAGTGCCCCTGGGCAGGTGCGGCATCGAGCAGAGGTATAGGATAGACAGGGCTGTTTTATGAAGAGGATAGGCTGCGGCGCCGAGGCCGTCATGTATAGGTGCGATTCCTTCGGGATTGAGGCGCTCGCAAAGGTCAGGGAGCCGAAACGCTATAGGATAAAGGCCCTTGATGATGAGTTGAGGGCGCTGCGGACAAGGAGGGAAGCGAAAATCATGTCCCTGCTCGCGGAGAAGCGCGTGCCTGTGCCGGGAATACTCGCGGTGGGCATGTATACCATTGTCATGGAAAAACTTGACGGCACCCTTCTGAGGGATGCAAAGAAAAGCCAGGGATTTTATGCAAAGGTGGGCAGGGCCGTGGGGAGCATGCACCGCGCAGGGGTGGTGCATGGGGACATGACGCCTGCGAACATCATGGTGGTGGGAGCCAGGCCATTCATCATAGACTTCGGCCTTGCTGGCATCACGGACAGCGCAGAGGAGAGGGCGCTTGACATCCTTCTCATGAAGCGGTCCCTGGAAGTGAAGCGCTTCGCGTCCTTCCTTAGGGGCTACTCCTCGGGAAACAGCGGCATCGGGCGCGTCGTGGAACGACTTTCCATTATAGAGAAGAGGGGCAGGTACCAGGTGCGCACGCTTGCATGACCTCAAGCGCTCTCAAATTCGCGGACGGCATCGGGCACGTAGTATATGCCGTGCCTGTCGTTTGGCATTACGACTATGGAGCGCACCTCGAGCGTGGACTGGCGCATCGTTCCGCTGCCGGCCTTGCACACATACGAGACAGGCCTGCCCACTTCGAGTACTGGGTCTATGCTCTCCTCGCCGCGCGGCAGGATGCGCACCTCTGGCTTTTCCGGAACGCCGTTGCGCACGGTCTTTGTTGTGAGCTTGAGCGCAACGACGCTTTTCTCGTAAGGCGCGAGCTCTGCCACAGATGCGCCGCCGAAGGCGTCTTTCTTGAACGCGAGATATACACTGCTGTCATCAAAGTTTACGGTGCTTATGTCAAGCTTTTCGCCTAGGCCGTACACCCTCATTGTCGCAGCGCCGAGAGGGGCCCTGGCATGCTCCGGCAAAGGCCGCTCTGCCTTCTTCAGGGCAGCGGCAAGGGCCTTGTTTGTGTGGGAATTTGCATTCCTTAGCTCTGCATTGAACATCCTGGGCTGTTTCTCCATGTGCCTACCCATTATCGCATTCAGGTCGTATATGCTCTCTAGAACATCGCGCGGCGCGTCCTCTGTTTCAAGCAGTGTTTTTGAAATGGCGACGCTTTGGGCTGCGGTGCGCGCGAGCTGCTCAATCTCCTCCTCTTCGAGATCCTTGCCGTCTATGCCTCCCAGAAAGCCAAGAGTGTCGTTTATGAATGCATTGACGTCGGCTACTGACTTCGGAACCTGCTGTTTTGGCATGGTTTACACTTGACGTAACTCATATTTAGACTTTGCTCAGGAGGTGGCTTTGTAGTTTAAATGCTTCTTCTCCCAAGTTGGGGAGTAAAATAGGTGTAGTTCCAATGGATTTTGGAGACCAATATGGAACCCACACCTCCGTCGGATGTTATAAGGACTGTATACTCTTATAAGGGTTATCGGATCTTATGAAATTTCTTGCTGAAGGCTGTATGTAGATTTATTCTTCAAAACACGCACTTTTGTGACTGTAAGCCAGAGAAATATACTCCCTAACTATGGCGAAGAACCAAAATGTTGAGAGAGGTAAGGACTAAGCCGACAAAGCCGCAATGCCTGGCGCAAGGCGCGCGTTCTGAAGCTGCGGGCAGTGCCTTCTTGGAGGCATGCCGCCCGCTATCAGAGATCGCCGACCCTTCTCTTCTGGGCCCTCTTGATCCTTTTCCTGCGCTTCTTTACCCATTTCCAGCGCATTCTGCCTTTCTTCTTCCACTTTCTAGGTATGCTTCCCAGATAAACACCATGACGAAACCGTTGCAGTTTATTTAACTGCATAAAGTATAATAATGCTTGCGATTAATTAATCCGTGTGAATGCATGAACAAGCGCGAAGGAGTGCTCATGGGCGTGATAGCTGTTGTCGCCGTGGTGCTCGTCGTTGCGCTTGTAATTCCGAAGCTTCAGGGCGGTGGCGGCGGCGGCAGAAGGATTATAGTAGGCACGACGACGTCTACCACAACAGCAGCGACAAGCACCATCTATACAGTGGTGCCCACCACTACGGTGCAGGGCTTCCAGGGCTGCTTGTCGGCATTACCAACGGTTCCGGTGCCTGAAGGAAACTTCGCTGCGGGTACCTTCCTAGGGTGGAACGTCACAGGCGTTGGATTTGGAACAGGGCCCCTCAACATCACGCTCCAGAACAGCAACAGCGTGCTGGGCAGCCAGCCGAACAGCAATTACACGAATAGAAACCCGTGGAAGGGCTACACCGGCACATACTTCGCATCTACCTACCAGGGCGGCCTCAGCATAGAGCCCGGCAACCTTACATCGCAGGCCTTCCAGGTGACAGAGCCCTACCTAAGCTTCCAGATCGTATCGCCGCAGAGCGACAATATATACGTTGAGATCCTCAGGAACAACGTGACTGTGATCAGGTCGTTCTACGATACTTTCGACATCTATGGGGCGCACAACTTCACCAATGAGAGCATAAACCTCGCACCGTTCATGTGCAGCAATGTTAGGATACGGGTTGTCGCAGACGTAGTCGGAAGCCCTGGAACGCGCTATGATTACATGGCGATAGGCAACTTCTACCTCAGCAGGAGCAGCACGGGCACTAGGGGGCTCATCAACCAGAGCATGAACGTCAGCTGAGGCATTGAGTGTAGCTAATGCACATCTACAATACTCTTTCCAGAAGCAATGAGCTGTTCAGGTGCGTTGACGGCAAAAAGGTCGGCTTATACGCATGCGGCCCGACGGTCTATTTCTATGCGCATATAGGCAACATGCGCGCATATATCACGGTTGACACGCTGCGCCGCGCGCTGGTACATGAAGGCTATGCGGTAAGGCACGTGATGAACATAACCGACGTGGGGCACAACGTCGGCGACGATGACACTGGGGAGGACAAGATAAGGATGGAGGCAAGGAAGGAGCATAGGGGCATTGAAGAGATAATACGCTTCTACACGGAGAAGTTCTTCGAGGAGGAGGCGCTCCTGAATATCCAGAAGCCGGAGGTGACATGCAGGGCTTCCGAACACATAGGCAGTATGCTTGATTTAATAGGGAGGCTGGATGAAAAGGGCTATATATACAAGGCCGGGAATGGCATGTACTTCGACACCTCGAAGTCCAAGGGGTATGGAAGGCTCGCCGGCAGCAGCTTCGAGAGGATGAATAAGGACCTGAGGGCCGGGGCGCGCGTTGAAAGGCCTGAAGGCCTGCGCAACATAACCGATTTTACCGTCTGGAGGTTCGCCAACCAAGAGGAGAGGGACATGGTATGGAACAGCAGATTCGGGAAGGGGTTCCCAGGCTGGCATATAGAATGCAGCGCGATGAGCATGGAATACCTTGGGGAGACCATTGACATACACACTGGCGGCACGGACCACATACCCATACACCATACCAACGAGATGGCGCAGTCGGAGGCCGCTACAGGCAAGCGCTTCGTCAGGTACTGGGTGCATAGCGCGTTCATGACAGTCGACGGGCGCAAGATGAGCAAATCGCTGAGGAACATACACACTGTTGAGGGCCTTGTGAAGATGGGCTACCTGCCGCTCGCATTCAGGTACATGTGCCTTACAGTGCATTACCGCAACATGATGAACTTCACTTTCGAAGGTCTTGAGCGCGCACAGAAGTCGCTCAAGGCACTTTATGCTTTCGTAAGCAGGATAAGCGCGATTGATGGCGGGGGACACCCTGACACTGAACTGGTAGGCAAGGCGGAGAAGCTGCGCGGCGAGTTCTTCGAGAGCGTAGGGGATGACCTTGACATTCCTGCTGCGATCACGAAGATGCATGGTCTGGTGAATCTCGCCGGCAGAGCGAAACTCAGCGGCGCAGAAGCAAAACGCATGCTCGCGATAATGCTGGACTTTGATAGCGTGCTGGGTTTGGGGTTCGACCTTCACATGAGCAGCGCCCTTCCCGGGGAAGCCAAGAAACTTATATGGCAGAGGGAGGATGCGCGCGGTAGGAAGGACTTCAAGACCTCTGACGAGATAAGGTCAAGGCTCCGCAAAGATTTCAAGATAACATTGGAGGACACCGAGGAGGGCACAGTGTGGTATATGTCGGTGGACTAGAGTCATCCCTGGTTTGCCGGCGCGGTCGGTTGCTGCCAGGTTCCAGCATCCTCGATTGCCTGCCTGCCTCCCCTGCGCTGCTGCCTGCCTGTCCTCGCGGCTGCAAATACCACCTGAAGGTCCTCGGGCTTCCCTTCGTCTATCCACGATTTTATGTATATGGGTATGTTGCGGAAGGGCTTTGAGTAGCGGTCGGTGAAGCTGTATACGTTCGCTTCGTGCTTCAGCAGCCCCACGGTCACCCCGAAATCAAGATACCTCTTCCACGTCGCAAGAGGCAGTTCCGCGCCGCACTCCTTCAGTCGGAGCGAGCCCCTCTTCTTCACCTCTGTGAGCGCCATGGAGAAGCGGTACGCCCTTGTCTCGTTCTCGAAGTATATCTTTGCAACTTCGCGGACGCTTGGTCTCTTCAGCTTCTCCTTCAACGGAGCGTCCTCAAACTCCCAGTACTTTATCGACACGCAATCGCCGATATTAAAACGCAGAACTAGCTTTTAGGCGTTTCCATGAAGATGGAATATGCCGCGGCCGCTCCATTCAGATAGCTGACCTGCGCGACTTGACAACTGCGCCGGCTGGCAGGGGGTTCGGCCCGTGAACTGCCTTGACATGGGCCCTTTCCTGCCATATCAGTATGTTGTCTCCCTCATCGATTTTCCTAAGTATTGCGGCCAGCTCGTTCTCTGTGTAGTGCGGATTTTGTTTTAATGCGGTCTTCGGTTCCTCGCCGATGTTCCTCGCATCCATTATGTTCCTCTGCGCGCCAGGGCATATGTGCGGGCTGCTTGCCAGGATCTTGAACGCGCTGATGAACTCTGCCTTGTCTGGTATCTCTACCTGGGCGCGGACGTCCATAATCCCTGATGCGAGCATTGCAACCGCCGCGGGATCCCCGGCCCTCACTATTGCAAGCTGCACATCACGGTCTCTTGTTGTCTGCGCGAGATGCCTGGCAAACTCTATATCTCCGCTTTGTATACGCTTGAGTGCCGCTTCGGCACCTTCGGCGCGCCGTGTTTCCGTTTTTGTCGCCATCCTGATTCACCTGCCGATCGCACATATGTTTGACGTTGAGGAATAATAGCTTTTGCCCGGCCTTCGCAAAGATTTAAATAGGTTAACGGCATAATAATGCGTGCCGGAATGCAAGGCCGGATCCTTAGGCTTCCTTGGCTGAGCAGAGAGGGTCTTTGATTTTTAGCATATTGAGCGGTGTATAGAATGGCAGAAAAACCACACATAAACGTGATTTTCATAGGGCACGTCGACCACGGAAAGTCGACTACGGTAGGAAGGCTCCTTTACGACACGAAGGCCGTGACCGAGCAGGACATGAAGAAGATAAGGGAGGAGGTCGCCAAGTACAACAGGGCCACCTTCGAGTTCGCATTCGTCATGGACCAGCTCAAGGAGGAGAGGGAGCGGGGCATAACTATAGACATCATGCACCGCGACTTCCAGACGCAGAAGTACTACTTCACGATCATAGACGCACCCGGGCACAGGGACTTCGTAAAGAACATGATCACGGGGGCGAGCCAGGCAGACGCCGCGGTGCTTGTGGTCTCTGCTATAGACGGCATACAGGCGCAGACCAGGGAGCACGCGTATCTGGCCAGGGTTCTTGGAATCCAGCAGATTATAGTTGGCGTAAACAAGATCGATGCGGCCAACTACGACAAGGCGAAGTTCGAGGAGGTCAAGACAAAGGTCACGGATCTCCTCAAGACGGTCGGTTACGACGTCAGCAAGATCCCGTTTGTTCCTTATTCGGCGCTCCAGGGAGACAATGTCGCGAACAAGTCTGACAAGCTGGCTTGGTACACCGGCAACACTCTGCTGCAGCAGCTCGACCAGTTCACGGTCCCTAAGAAGCCTACGGACAAGCCCCTCAGGCTTCCTATCCAGGACGTGTACAGCATCAAGGGCTTCGGCACAGTGCCTGTCGGAAAGGTAGAGACGGGAATAATGAAGCCTGGCGACAAGATAATAATAATGCCGTCGGGGGTGCAGAGCGAGGTAAAGAGCGTTGAAATGCACCACCAGCAGCTGCAGCAGGCGACCCCCGGAGACAACGTAGGGTTCAACCTCAAGGATATCGACAAGAAGAACATAAAGAGGGGTGATGTCGTAGGCCCGGTGAACAACCCGCCCACTGTGGCGCAGGAGTTCACCGCGCAGATAGTAGTCATAAACCACAAGACAGCCATAGCAAAGGGCTACACCCCGGTGTTCCACATACACACGGCACAGATCGCTTCTACCATAACTGAGATAATGGAGAAGAAGGATCCGAAGACAGGCCAAACGCTTGAGAAGAACCCGGAGTTCATCAAGAACGGCGACATAGCGCTTGTCAAGGTGCGCCCTACAAAGCCCGTATGCGCAGAAAAGTACAGCGACTTCCCGCAGTTGGGAAGGTTCGCCATACGCGACATGGGATCCACGGTGGCGGCCGGAGTAATCCTTGACATAGTGAAGAAGCAGTGAATATATGCCTACAGCGAGGATCAAGCTTATAAGCAGGAGCAAGGACGCGGCCAGGGACATAGCCAGGCAGATAATAGACATAGCCAAGTCCCTCAACATAAAGTTTTCCGGGCCTATTCCGCTGCCGACAAAGACCCTTAAGATATCCACGCGCAAGTCGCCGTGCGGCGACGGCTCGCACACGTATGAGCACTGGCAGATGCGCATACACAAGTGGCTTGTGCAGATAGACGGTAGCGAGGCGGCATTGCGCCAGATAATGCGAATTCCGGTGCCGGACACCGTGCACATTGAGATAATCCTCGGCAGCTGATTCAGGCGCAGCGCATCTTTTTTACAGGGTTAGCCGCAGCGCTGCAGACTGTGTGTTCTGGCCCTTGGCGGGATGCACGGCAGGCACCACTGACATGAAGATGTTTGGAATCGCACGGCCTGCGCGGCTCCGGTCCAAGTTGAATTGAACCGTCGTGTTCCGCAAGCCTTATTATATGCTCCGTTTTATAATCTATAGTTGTAGGGTGTATACCATGTCAGCAGAACAAGGCCAGCACCGTGGCGGGCAGCATAACGCGACGAAGTCCGAGGACAAGATAATGTTCATTGTGGCTTATCTGGTGCCCGTACTCGCCGGGGTAGTTGTTTACGTTCTTTATGCGGATAAGGATAGGGAATTGAGGTTCCACGCAGTGCAGTCGATATTGTTCGGCGTGGCGTTCTGGGTGTTGTGGTGGATCCTGGGCGCAATATTCTTCATATCTTTTGCGGGGCACTTTATATGGGGGGAGGTACTTGATGCCGTAATGGCGTTGCTGTGGCTGTACGGCCTTTACGTTGGCTACAATGCATTCATGGGCAGGCGCATCCTGATTCCCGTGGCCGGAAACCTCGCCAAGGAATCATGAGCTGCAGTTGCTAATTTTATGGGAAGCGGAGTTTTGCCTACGGGCAGATTCACAAGAAGGAAGGAGGACTTCACGTGCGGGCATTGCGGCACAGAGGTGCACGGCACAGGGTACACAGACCACTGCCCGAAATGCCTTTACAGCATGCACGTCGACATAATGCCGGGGGACCGCGAAAACGGCTGCGGCGGACTTATGAGGCCTGCCTCAGCAGAGTACAGGGGCGGCTCGTACGTAATCCACTACGTGTGCGAGAAATGCAAGGCGAGGACCAAGGTGCACGCAAGCGGCACTGATAGCGAGGCTGCGCTTGAGCTGCTCATAGGCAACGTTTAGGCGTCAAACCTCCAGTTGGCTTTCTTCACCTGTTCCGACCGGTCTTGGAGGTCTTCGTGGTTTCTCGCCGCCATCTTCAGCATGTTGACCGGAGAGAGCTTCGCTATTGGATTCCGGCCCTCCTCGCTCATCTGGACGAGCGGCCCCGTTTGGGGGGCAGTCTTAGGCATACGCACCCTTCTCATAGCACCACTTTCATAATTCAAGTGGACAGGGAACATTATTAGGCGTTTCGTGCAAGCCCTCCTGCCGGGCCGCAAGCCGCGAAAGACCGTTTCTCCTGTTCCCCCGTAAAAAAGATCTATATAAATTTGTGTAAAACCAACTCAATTCATGAGAGGATATAAACCCACCGCAGCATATAAAGATATGGAGGAGGTAAATACAAATGATTACCTTGAGAGCCGCATATAAATCCAGGGCGCATACTTCAAATGGCGCACAGTTGGCCCTGAACAGGCATATGTTCCTTGCAAAAGAACCCTGTAACATTCTCCTTGAAGAATCAGGGAGGCACTACAATGAAGCAGGGACCATGCGTGGTGTTTCAGTATGACCATTAACGACATTCGATGCGCATGGCCGTTGTGCCGTGGGAGGATGTAATGATAAAATTCGCCGTAGTGATTTTCTGGAACTGAACGAGTCTGAACTTATAGAAAGGGAACTTACCATACGCGACCTCAGGATCAGCAAGGAGGTGCTTGACACAAGGCGCTCTGCCATGCGCTGGCTCGCCTTGTCGCTCGGGATAGTGAACCCGGGCGAGTCGCGCCTGAGCGCAGTGGCCGTGCTCGATGCGCTAGTCAACTTCCAGTTCGTCAAGAGGCAGGATCCATCTGTAAAGGAGCTCGTAGATTATATAAACGCAAACTGGGAGAAGATAAACGAGAAGACGCTGCGTTACCACCTTCTGCGCATGAAGCGCATGGGATTCGTCGAGAATGAGAAGGGCAGGTTCAGTTTCAGGCAGACGGGCTACGGCGACAGGTTTGACGCCGAGGAATGGTCGCGCGGCGCGTTCGAGTCGTTTTACAGCGGCGTCGCTGCAAAGGTCGGCGAGGTAGTCAACGGTTTGAAGAACAAGGAGCAATTGGTGTAATGATGAAGAAAAGAGACAGCGTTGTTTGGTTGGTGATTGTTATAGTTGCAGCAGCCGCGGTAACCGCCCTTTATATCGAGACCAGGACCAGCAATGGTTCCATAGATGTATCCCTCGGCCTCGTTGGAAGCAGGGTGCAGCACATATACCCGTACCAGCAGCTCACCTTCGAGTTCACAGTATCGAACCGCGGGAACCAGGCATTCAGGGATCTCGGAATAGGGGTTTTCATAAACGGCAATCTTACCGAAGCCTACAATGTCACTATGCCGCAGCACAACAGCACTGCAATAAACTTCACCGATGAATTCAAGACGCCCGGCGTATTCAACGTCAGCTTCATCGCGGATCCGAGCGGCCTTTTGCTTGTAAGCAACAGGAGCGCTGCCAGTGTCAGCAGCAAGGTTGTAGTGCAGCCCGCAGGCGCGCCCGACCCGGCATCTGATCTTCCTGCCAACCAACTAAGCGAGCAGGATTCGCACATGGACTCGGCGGGGTACCTCACGTCGGCGTACCTGAAGAGCGAGTATGGGATTAAATCCCTTGCGCTTACCGGCATCGCGCCCGTAGACGCATTCTTCGGGCGGATGTTCAACCTCACATACAACTACACCAATGCCATATACTCGGCCGATGCAGGATATGCCAACGCCAGCGCCTACTCGCTCTGGATACAGGGATCCTTCATAGGCAACATAACCGCCGTGTGGGCCAAGGGCCTCGAGGCGAGGAACAAGAACGTGTCAATAGCGTTCAGCAGTTTCAACGGGAGCAGCATGAGCGTAATAACGCTTGCGAAAAACATTACAGTATGCAGCTGGTATTCGCAGGGCTGGATAAAGAACCTCGCATACGAGGGCAATGAAAGCTGCTCTGCGGTTCTTACGGGCAGGGGCCGCAGCATAGCAGGGAACAGCATTATACCAGAGCTCAACTACTCAGAGGATTACGCGGAGTTCAGCGGCGCCTCGGGCGCAGGAAGCTACTACGGCAGGATTGCCAGGGTAGGGAATACAATAATCTATGAATCCATAAGGCCAGGCCTGGATCAGAGCCATACGTGTTACGGCCCGATATCAAGCCTCGGCAACAGGAGCTACTGCTCGACCTACCTGTTCTCCAAGTCTGCAAACAGCATCGGCAAATTCTCGCTCATAAGGACCACCGCATTCGTAGGGCAGCGCAACATCAGCGTCATGGCGTTGGTGAACACTAGCCTTGTGACGCAGCAGGCTGCGGATAACATTGCCATACTGCAGGGATTCAACCTCTCGGGGAACAGCCAGGCATTTACCTCCGGCGTGAACAGCACGTGCTCGTTCAATGCCAGCATATCATGCTCATCGCCTTCGCTGACTCGCGGCAGTTTGGGCTTCGTGCTTCGCAACAATATGAATGGGAGCGTGCGCATAAGCTCGATGAGCTGCGAGGAGGGCGGCGCGGCGAGGTACTCCATAATCAACGCGAGCATACCGGCCCTGTCGAGCTACAACGCTACAGTGCCATGCTATGACAATGGCGCTGTCATCACAGGGGTGCCTCTCGGGCTTACGCTGAAGCTCGGTATGAACTACACTGTTTCAGGGAAAGGCTACAGGGCCGCGGGAAGCGCGTTCATAGTTTAGAGTGATGTGATGGTCGGGGCGCGCTCTGCTTTCATAGAGCGCGTGGGAAGGCTCAACAAGCTGCAGGAGGACTCTTTCGGCGCGGTGCATGACGGTGTCAGCTGCCTCATAACCGCACCGACAGGCTCCGGGAAGACAGAGGCGGCGGTGATCCCCATACTCGAGAAGGCGGCGGAGCAGGGAATCACGCAGGGAATCTTCGCGCTCTACATTACGCCTCTGCGCGCGCTGAACAGGGACATGATGAAACGGCTGTCTGAGCTGTGCGCAGGGCTGAGGGTCAGCATAGGCGTGAGACATGGCGACACATCGCAGGACGAGAGGAGGAAACAGGCCCTCAGCCCGCCTATGCTCATGATAACTACGCCAGAGAGCATACAGAACATGCTGCTCTCAAGAAGGCTCAGGGAGTCGTTCAGGAACCTCAGGTACGTCGTAGTGGACGAGCTGCATGAGCTGTACCACAACAAGCGGGGCGCGCAGCTGTCGGTCGCGCTGGAGCGGCTTGCCGAGCTGTCCCAAGACTTCGCGCGCGTAGGGCTGAGCGCGACCGTAGGCGATGTCGATGAAGCGGCAAGATTCCTGTTCAACGGGAAGGCACACAAGGTCATCGAATCCGATGTGGAAAAGAGGATCGACGTGTCAGTGAGCATGCCCCTGCTGCCCAAGAGGAAGCATAGTGAATTTGAGGCGGCGTTCGAGATGGATGACGCATCGCTTGCGCGCATCGAGTACCTTGAGGATGCGATAAAGGGCTCGAAGGCGACGCTCGTCTTCGCGAACACGAGGCAGGTTGTGGAGTCGCTGGGCAGCAAGATAATCTACCTAAGTAGGCTGGAGGGATTCGATTACGTAGGCATACACCACAGCTCGCTTGACAAGGAGGAAAGGATAGAGATAGAGAACACCTTTAAGTCAGGGAAGATCAACTGCATAATCGCTACGAGCTCGCTTGAGCTTGGTATAGACATAGGGAGGATAGACATGGTCGTGCAGTACAGCTCGCCGCGGCAGGCCTCAAGGCTGCTGCAAAGGCTCGGGAGGGGCGGCCACCGCGAAGGCGAGGTCTCAAGGGGCGCGGTTGTGGTGTCGGGAGCGCTCGAGGCCCTTGAATCTGCAGCAACAATCATCTCTGCGAGGGAGGGAAGGATCGAGGAGTACAGAATGGAGGAGATGGCGCTGGATGTCGTGGCGAACCAGCTCTCTAGCATGGCCCTCGAGTACCGTGATATCGACATCGGGAAGGCATACCGCATATTCAATCGCAGCGCCGTATACTCAGGGCTCAGCTTCGAGAAGTTCAGCGAGGTGGTAGGCTTCTGCAATACTATAGGCACAATAAGAAGCGATGGAAGGGCGATATTCCCCGGGAGGCGCACGAGGAACTACGCGATAGAGAACATAGGCGTGATACCAGACTCCAGGCGCTTTGCAGTTAAGAGGGCGTCGACTAACAGGATAATCTCAACCCTCGACGAACGCTTCGTGTACTCGAGCATAGACGAGGATTCTACGTTCATCACCAAGGGAGTGCCGTGGAGGGTCATAAGCATAGATGGGGATATGGTATTGGTGGAGCAGAGCGACGACCTTGGCGCAGCGGTGCCCGACTGGGAGGGCGAGGACCTGCCCGTGCCGCAGAACATAGCGCAGAAGACCATGGAGCTGCTTGCGGACCACAGGCCATGCAGAGGAATCCTTGATGAGGGAACAGAGGGCGTGGTTGCTGAATTCTCCTCGAGCCAGCGCGGCT
>JAMCZF010000014.1 GCA_023485825.1 Candidatus Martarchaeota archaeon | reverse complement strand
ATCCCCCTCTCCCAAACCTCCGCAATATGCGCCATACCGACTTGTAGCGGCGCCAGCCCAGAAGGAGAAATCAATCATCAGTCTAAAGGCCCGACAGCAGGTAGGCTCAGCACCATCATGAAGAGGGCCTCGTCGCTGCGGCATGCGCAATTGCGGAGGTTTGGGAGAGGGGGATGCGCATAGGCAACGGCAATGCATAAAAGCCTTCCAATTCTTATACAAGCAGTGTTGCGATGCGGTTATCAGTCAAGGTAATGGTGTATGCTGCCGGCGTCACACTAATCTTCGCCTTTGGGGTAGTGGGCACCTACATACTCGGACAGTATTCCAACTTTAACGTGCACATAAACTCGCTCCTCGATGCCGCATACTTCACCATAATAACTTTAACGACCGTAGGTTACGGCGACATATACCCCATAACCGCGATCGGCAAGTTGTTCGTCATGATACTCATAGTAATCGGCCTGGGGACCATGCTCAGCGCGATTACCGTGTTCTCGAGTGATATTGTGAACAGCAGATTGGACAGGATAGCGGGGAAGATAACGGCCCTGGAGCGCAGGTTCCTCAGGAACCACATCGTGCTTGTGGGCACCGATGTTGTCAACATGCACATAGCGCAGAGGCTCAAGCGCGACAAGGCCAGGTTCATAATGGTGACGTACGACAAGGAGGTAGCTGAGCAGCTGCGCGAGCAGGGTTACAATGCGTACGTCGCTGATGAGACCAACGAGCGCGAGATGCGGAAGTTCGAATTGCAGCGCGCCAAGTCCATCATAGTTGACATGCACGAGAAGTCTAAGATAGTGTATGCCATACTTGTAATACGCAACATGGCCAAGAACACGAAGATGACGGCAATAGTGCACAGCGACGAGGAGGCGAGGAACGTCAAGAGCCTGAATGCGAACGTAAGCGTGATGAACCCGTCGGAGATAGCGTCGCAGATACTCACCAAGAGGCTGATGGCGGGTTGAGCATGCAGACCATAATAATGCGCCTTGGCGGCAGCTCCGGGCACACCGACGCGGTGCGCGCTGCGGCAAGGATAATGAGGGAAGGCGGCGTTGCCGTCTTTCCTACAGAGACAGTATATGGCATAGGGACCAACGCGCTTGATGGGAAGGCATGTGCCAGGGTATACAGGATAAAGGGCAGGGAGAGGAAAAAGGCGCTCATAGTCCTCGTATCAGACATGCAGATGCTGGGAAGAATAGCATATGTGCCGAGGGGATACCGGCGCGCGCTGAGCAGGGCATGGCCTGCACCGCTCACCGTCATTCTGCGATCCAAGCCCTGTGTGCCGAGTATCGTTACTGCTGGCACCGGCACCGTCGCAGTCAGAATTCCTAGCAATACCATCGCGCTGGCACTGATCCGTGCTGCCGGAGTTCCCCTGATAGCTCCGAGCGCAAATCCCTCTGGCCTCAAACCATCGGAAACAGGCGCACAGGCGATAAGGTACTTCAAAGGAAGGGTAGACGCCATACTCGATTCCGGGAGAGCGGGCTGCGGCGTGCCTTCTACAATAATAGCGCTGCCGGAGCTGCGCGTGATAAGGGAGGGCGCTTTCACAATGAGACAGATAGAGAGGGCGTTCGGCAGGCTGCGCGCATAAGCTATCTCTTTGCTCCGCAGCCCGGATAGCAGAGAAATCTACAGCTGCAACAATCAAGGATTTTATCACAGGACAGGAATACTGTGCGTTTCACTCGCCGGGCACTTCGCCGCAGCGCCTTAAACTCTTACAATAGGAACATGAGATTTGACAATTACACTGATAGGGGGCAATCGCAAATTTTACAGTAGGAATCCATACCTACGGAATTTTAGTGGCATCCCACGAGGGATTTGTCAAGTCGCTATCTTACAAGGCCAGTCTTACAAGGCCAGGATAGTGTTTATAAAGGTATATGTTTAAGCTATCAATGATACTATGTACAACGAAACGCAAAACACCGGCGGCACTGCCCAGATTCCGGCGCAGGCTTCTGCGCAGCCTGCAAAAAGAAGAGTCCCATCCACCAAATACATAATAGCGGCCATGGTGGTGATAGGCGCGATAACGGGCGGATACTACAGCTACGCCCGCAATTACGGCGGAGGAGGCGGAGGAACCCTGTACACAAACTCAACATACGGCATAAGCATAGACTACCCGACGGGGTGGGTAGCGCTAAACAACGTCACGCACAGCCCCGGGCTTGTTGCACTCTTTGCAGAGCCGCAGGACCAGGAGGGCATATTCAGGTCAAACATGAATATACTGGTACAGCCAAACGCAAGCAATATGACGCTTGCCGGGTATACCGCAATCTCAGATGCCGCGGTGGTGCGGATTGGCGGAAGCATGCTATCCAATAAGACCATAACAATGTCTGGACATGCCGGGGAGGAGATACAGTACACGGCTGTGCTCAACAACGAGTCCCTCGAGTTCCTTGCCGCATACACCATAGCGAACGGCAACGCCTACGTGATAACGTACACTGCATCGCCTAGCCAGTTCTCCAAATACCTGCCGCAAGTCCAGGATTCTATAAGCTCGTTCAAGCTATCCTGAGCGCCAGGATACCCGTACAGGGCAATTCCGTCCACGCCATCGAACTTCTCTGCAACTGCCTTTGTGATCTTCTGCGCCCCCTCCATGCTTGATGCATCAGCGGCTATGCAGAGAAGGTTGGCCGGGTCTGACAGCGTTTCCTTGACCTTCTCAAGGCGCTCCTCCTTCCGTGCAACAGCCGCCACATTCGCGCCATCCTTCAGGAGCATGTAAGCGGTAGCGGTTCCGAGCCCAGGCCCCACCCCGACAACCAGAATATTCTTCCCGGAGAGTCTCATGCAATCGTATATACGTGCACGTCAGGTTTATGTGCCTTTGCCTGTCTGCAGCTTTGTCATACCGGGCATCCGCCGGTGCTGTTGCTTTGCATCTTCGCGAACGTTGCCGTGCCATTCGAATTTATGGCAGTAAGCACATACTCGCTGTTGTCACACGCATATCCTATAGTTCCATTAATGCGCAGCGTAGTTGCAGCCCCTACAATCGTTGCCACAGGGTACAGCGTGTACATAAGCCCGCTGACCTCCATGTTGTTGTAGCTCACGCCCTGCACCAGGAAGTTGCTTATCCTAGTGCCAACCGACGCAATGGCTTCCTCGCCTGAGGCTGTTGACGTGCCGTTGCCTGTCATGTTTGAGCCGCCGCCCCCTGTGCTGCTGTTGCCCGTGCCGCCAAGACCAAGCCCCAGCCTGAGCCTAAGTCCAGAGCCAAGCGAAACAGTGCTTCCCACATTGGTGCCTACCTCAACGCTGGAATTTGCGCTGACGACTATAGCCCTTGCCGCAGGCGCCATGATGTAGGTTCCTGTGCCGCTGTTGTAGTTTACCGTAGGGGATATGCTCACCACCACCGAAGAGGCCGAGTTAGAGCTTATCTTCTGGTTTCCCGTCACCGCAACGGTAACCTGGTTGTTCGGCATGGAAACGGCATATGATGTACCGTTTATTATTATCTGCGCACTGGACACATTGAAGCGAACCATGTTCACCGTGGCATTTGTCTCAACCTGTGCGGTCGCTATGGTCTCTGATGCATTGACCAAGGCAGTAAGGTTTACGGTGCCCGATCCTTGTGCAACAACCCACCCTGATTGATTGACTCCGGACACATGCACATCGACCGACGAATACGTCACAAGAAGCGCCTGTGTTCCCTGGGGCACGTGCGGCGGATCCGTCAGCTGCACCGCAAGCGTCCTCATTCCAGACGAAGAGCCCGCGCCCACAATAGCCCAGGCCGCAAGCGCGACCACGACAACAACAGCAATAACTACAATTCCATACGCCGCTAAAGACGCCATCCCATCACCAATTAGAGTACTCCTGCAGACTTATTAATGCTTTCGCGATGCTTAGGTTTAGGTTCGGTTTTGCTAGGACAACAGGAAACCTAAACAAGGAACCGAAGACATGAAGGAAATGGACTCGGAAAGCTCCGTCGTAGACGCGCGTTCTTTTTTGTAGGCAAGTGCGGCGTTTCGGTTCACTGGGCCACAGAAAGAACATATACAGAAGGTACTGGGCAACGCCTTCTCGCCCGTCACCATGGCCCTGAAGCGTATGCGGAGGAGATTCTGACGTTGAGTATTATGGGCCCGGAGAGATTTGAACTCTCGGCCTCCCGATTTCTGCGCTTTTGAATAAACCTTTCCTAAAAGTTTATATCAGTCGGGTGCTCCAACCAAGCTAAGCTACAGGCCCGTGCTCAGATATTAAACGTTAACCTCTTTAATGCTTTCCGCGATCAGTCTTCCGAACTTCGAGAAGTCCTGCCGCATTATTGCCTTGCTTTTCTTGAACCTGAGCGCCGCCGCGGGGTGCAGCGTTATCATGTAGGTTGTACCGTCCTTCCTTATTACTGAACCGTGATTCGCATGCACGCTCCTCATACCCAGGACCGCATTGAGCGCCACGTTGCCAAGAAGAATCACAAATCGCGGTTCAATCACCTTTATTTGGCCGGACAGGAACCTCTTGCACAGGGATATCTCCTTTGCGGCCGGCATCCTGTTTTTGGGTGGGAAGAACTGCACCACGCTGGTTATGTAAACGTTTTCGCGCTTAAGACGCGCGCTCTTTATCATCCAGTCAAGCAGCTTTCCGCTCCTTCCTACGAACGGCCTTCGCTGCCGGTCCTCGAACCTTCCTGGCGCCTGGCCTATCAGCATGACCTGCGCGTTTAGGGGTCCGTCCCCAGGTACAAAGTTCCTGCTCAGGTCCCAGTCCCTGTGCCGGTTTGGAATATGCATGTACTCGGTGTTTATGTCATGCATGCGTGCGTATCTCTTGAAGTAATCGACCGCGCCCGGCAGCACCTCGAGTGTGTCCTTGAACCTTATCTTTTTCCTGAAGCCCTCGATGTCAAGCCACTCATATCCGACGTGCTCCTTCGATATCCTCACCGCGCCGCTTCTTGCTAACGATATGAAGATCCTGACATGCTTTGAGACTGCGTCGTTGCCTCTCCTGAAGAAGTAACTTGTATCGGCATGGAAGTGCGGCACCAGCTGCGCGCGTATGCCGGTTTCCTCCCTTATCTCCCTAATCGCTGCATCTTCTGGGCTTTCCCCGCTTTCTACGTGGCCCTTTGGTATGTCGTACTCGCCGTTGTCCTTCCTCAGGATTAAAAGCCTGAAGCCCTCTCCGCGGCGGAGGAACACGAAGGCGCCTGCGCTGTACTCAAACCGCGTCAGATATGGCACCCCCTATGATGCACGCTCCGGTGCTCATGTCCCTGACGGCTGTCGCATTGTAGAACCTCAGGTTCATGTCGTTGAATATGGAAGAATACAGGTACGCGTAGTTTGCGCTGCATTTCGCAGTGCTCATGTCATTTGCTGGCACAACGGCGTAGAACGTCAGGACTGAATATGTGGAGTTCATGACATAAGGCGCCGCCGCGCTGTAGAAGATGAAGGGTACGCCGCCTGAAACCACGTAATAAACATCCTGACGGATGCCATATGCGTTGATGAACGAGAGCCTGTCTGCTGCTGTGCTGTTCACGAATCTGGGGACCGCGCCGCTTGCGTTGCCGAATGAGGCATAAAGGAGTATCGGTGATGTGGTTGTTACTGAGGAGTTGGTCTTGTTGTAAAGCCTCATTACCAGACTGCTGCCGCTGCTGTTGATTACGGTCCCATACAGGTACGTTGTGTTGGATAGCACGCTGTCGAGGTGCAGCATGGCGCCGGCCGGGACTCCGCTGGCTGCGACGGCATAAGGCGATACGCGCAGAGCATTGTATTGGCTTGTGCCGAGCAACAGGTAGGCGATCGCCACAATGGCTGCGAGCGCCACTGCGGCAGGGCTGTAAGGACTGCCAGCATCACCCCTTCGCTGCCTCTTTCTTTTGGCAGGCTCGATTCCTATACCATACAGGAAGGAAGCGAGTATCATGATTATCACTACGGCATAGAACAGAAGCATGCCTGCAAACGAGTGGAACAGCGCAAGCGCGTCATTCGGCCCGCCCGAAACCCACAGCCCTGCAATGAGGAGCATGCGGAACACGTTAAGCAGGAAGAAGAGCCCAAGGCCGCTCGCCACCCACATTGCTCTCCTGCGAATGCTGCCGCCATACAGGTAGGCTATAGGCACAAGAAGCAGCACTATGGCTATCAGAAGGCCCACGCCGATGCAGCTTTCGCCTATGCCTATCCTGTAGCCGTTGGCGACTATGGTTATCGGTGCAGAATACGTCGCGTTGTGAAGGAACGGGCCGAGAACGCCGTATACTATCTGCGTATTCACAGAAGCAAACCATGGGTTTATGCCGATGATGGGCATGAGAAGCAGGGGCGAGGCAAAGACCGAGTACAGCATGAGCAGCCAGAACCTCCTGAGATTCCCAAGCCCGAATATAAGTACAACAAACGAGGCTATGAGCAGGGGAAACAGGAGCATGTCGATATTGTAGCTTGCAAACAGGTATGACAGGCCCACGCGCAGGTAGCCTGTCGCAAGCACAAGCGCCAGGAACAGAAGCAGTCCTGCAATGATGTCCCTCCTGCCTACTGCGGGCCTGATGCTGCGCTTCGCGTAGAAGAGCGCGAAGACAGGCAGCATTAGCATCGGTATTATGACGTAGGTCGTTGGGTCGGTATCGCTGATTGTGAACTGCGTAGAATACAGCGAAGCAATGAGTGCAACGGCGATAAGCACCGCTAGGAGCACCACGCCCAACTTCCCGTTGTCGTTCCTCAAGCCTGCACCCGGTTGTCCTCCGTCGATATGGTCGTCATCAAATTTCAGCAGTTACTCTTGTCTTCACAGGACAGTATTTTATAGTTCTTATGCCTATAAAGGCTTTGTTGTTATGGCACAGAAACGGTTTAGATACGTCAGGCACATGGCAGACATAGCTTTTATAGCCTACGGCAGGACCCTGGAAGGTGCGCTGGAGAACGCAGCCATGGCCATGCTGAGCATAATGTTCGACATGAAAAAGATAACCGCAGTCAGAAAGCCGGTTAAGGCGTTGACGGTGAAGGATACTGCAGGCAGCGCAGAGGATCTGGTCTGGTTCACCCTCCAGGACACGCTCACAAAGGTGCAGGTCGGCAACCTCGTGCCGGTGGGATTCAGCGTCAACAGGCTGAAAACAGGGAAGGGCCTGTCCATCAGCGGCGTGCTGGAGTACAAGGATGTGCCTGCAGAGGATTACGGACTTCTCGAAGTGAAGGCTGTGACCCCGAGCGGCCTTGCCGTGAGGAAATCAAAGAAGGGATTCAGCATCAGGGTAGTCGTGGACATATGATGCAGGTTATGATGTGGCCTTCGTATTCTCCACGAAGTAGCTGCCCAGGAACATGTACCTCGTACCCGTCTCCTTTGCGGCCCTGATCACGTCTTCTGGAGTCATCGCTATCGGCATGCCGTGGATGTTTAGGCTTGTGTTGAGAACTACGCCATAGCCCGACCGCTTCCTGACGCGCTTGAGCATCTCCATGTAGGCCCTGTTCTCATCGCCCACCATCTGCGGCCTTGAGGTCATGTCCACATGCACAACTGACTTCATTATATCCCTGTGCTGCTCCCTGACCCGATAGGCCATGGTCATGAACTTGTTGTGCTCTGTCGCGCCGTCGAGGAGCCTGTGCGCGTCTTCTGCCAGCATCGAGGGTGCAAACGGCTGGAACCACTCCCTCTTCTTCACATAAAGATTCAGCCTGTCCTTCACGTCGTCTGAGCCGGCCTTCGCCACTATGCTCCTGTTGCCAAGCGCCCTTGGCCCATACTCCATCCTGTCCTGGAACCAGAAGAGGTAATTGTTGTCGCTTATCAGATCAGCCGCATGCCCCGGCTTGTCGCCGTCGAGCTCGAAGTGAAGTGCCGCGTCCTTTTTCAGCGTTTCCTCAATCTCGTTGTCGCCGTAGTCGTTGCCAAGATACGCATCGTTGAATGCATACGCGCTTATTCCGTTGAGCTCGTAATTTACCTGCATGGCTGCCCCGAGGGCGATGCCGCCGTCGCCCATGTGAGGAAATATGTAATGCCTCTTGAAGAGGCCTTTCTCGCGTATGCGCATGTTGGCCTTGACATTCGACATTGTGCCCCCTGAGACTGCCACTGAATCGAACTTGTGCTCCTTTGACAGATTTTCAAAGTACTTCTGCAGAGTCTCCTCCAGAACCTGCTGCGCCATGTACGCGAACTGCTCCCTTGGGGTCGACCACGATATCCTGCTAAGCATCTTGTATTGCGCAATGGGGCCGTACCTTGCCTTTATCCCTGTGCCTTCGACGGCGAAAAACCCCTTCAGCTTGTTTTCCGAGTACTTGAACGGGTACGAGAAATCCGCCATGGCCATTATCTTGCCCTCGTCCTCAAGCTCGCGCATGCCAAGTATGTTAGTTACCTGCTCATAGAATACGCCGATGGAGTCCCGTGAGGGTATTGAAGATATTTGCTTGAGGGCGCCGTTCTCAAATGCGCTGACCGTCCCGCTCTTCC
>JAMCZF010000008.1 GCA_023485825.1 Candidatus Martarchaeota archaeon | reverse complement strand
GATAGGCACGGGGTCTGCTGGAGATGAAGATACTTTTGCTTTCTGCGGGTTCTGATGACTTCACAGAAGAAGCGATGGAGATATTCTCAGAATCAGGGATAGGGGTAATAGCAAAGCCCGCCACAGGCGGCACGAGGGAGTTCTGCAATGCCGCAGAGGATGCCATATTGCGCAGGGGTTACGATCTGGTAATCGGGAATGCTGACGACTACATATCCGTGGGGATAGAGCTCAACAAGAACCGCGGGATACGCGCTGCTGCAATAAATTCGAAGCGCGACCTGCGCATATCTCTCGTCAGCAAGCCGAACGTGATGATCGTTAACGAAGACATAGCACTCATACGCGAGTTGGCGGCATCAATGCACGGCCACAACAGCGGACCTGCTGCGCAACGGCCTGCCAGGAGGACCCTTGATGCGTTTGCCGGGGCGCTGCAGTGGCGTGTGCAGCGCGAGGGCTCCGGCCAGGAAGCCGAGCACAAGGCCGCACATAAGGAGCGCAGGCCCCAAAGAGAGGAGGATGCGCGGGAGGCCGTGGAGGAGGACGCGGAGTACGCTGAACGCCACAGCAGGGGTTCTGGTATACTTGGCAGGCTCAGGGACTCGCTTGGCATAATTGACGAGAGGGACGCTTAGTTCGGGGTGCCAAGGTGGAGCAGGAGTGCAGGAGGATAGGCAGGGAGGTACTTCCTGCGGTAAGGGCCACTGTTGCAGAGCTAATGCGCGACAAATACGGATGGAGGCAGGAGCGCATAGCCAAGGCGCTCGGGGTGGTGCAGGTGGCGGTGAGCAAGTACCTTAATGGCAGATACTCCAAGGAGGTTTTGAAAATGAAGAATCACATAATGAGGGAAGGGCTCGTAGACGCGATAGCTAAGAAGCTTGCAAGCGGGAAGAACGGCAAGGAGGTATACACCGACATAGACGTGCTCTGTGCAGAGCTCGTGAAGGCGGGTGCGTCATGATGCGGGAGGAGCTGGACCCTTTCAAGGAGAGCCAGGAGCAGCTCGACCATGCCGCAGAGCTCATGGGCCTGGACAAGGCCGCGCATGCCATACTGCGAGAGCCGATGCGGGAGCTTGAGATGAACATGCCTGTCAAAATGCACAATGGCGCTACAAAGGTATTCAAGGGCTTTAGGATACAGTACAACAACGCGCGCGGGCCCACGAAAGGCGGCATAAGGTTCCATCCGCAGGAGACAAAGAGCACAGTCAAGGCCCTTGCGGCGTGGATGACATGGAAGTGCGCGCTCGCCGACATACCTTACGGCGGCGCCAAAGGCGGCATAATATGCGACCCGAAGAGCCTGAAGCCGGATGACCTGGAAGCGCTCTCTAGAGCATATGTGAGGTCGCTTGGGGACTTCATAGGCCCCAAGGTCGACATTCCGGCGCCTGATGTGTACACGACGCCGCAGGACATGGCCTGGATGATGGATGAGTACAGCAAGATAGTCGGCCACAATGAGTTCGGCGTCATAACCGGCAAGCCCCTTGAGGTCGGCGGCTCAGAGGGCAGGTTCGACAGCACTGCCATGGGAGGCATGTACGTGCTCAGGGAGGCCGCAAAGATGAAGAGGATAAACCTGCGCAACGCAAAGGTAGCGGTTCAGGGCTTCGGCAATGCAGGCAACTTCGCGTTCAACCTTGCGACTAGGATGTTCGGAGCAAAGGTCGTGGCTGTAAGCGATTCCAATGGCGGCGCGTATTCCGCAAAGGGCCTCGATTGGCAGAGGCTTGCCGACGCGAAGGCGAAAACCGGCAGCGTGTCGAACTGCAAGAGCGCCGAGAGGATAACCAACGAGGAGCTTCTTGAGATGGATGTTGATATACTGATCCCGTCAGCCATAGAGAACCAGATAACTGAGCAGAATGCCGACAAGATAAACGCCAGGATAGTGCTGGAGCTCGCTAACGGGCCTGTGACCCCGGCCGCTGACGAGATCCTGTTCCAGAGGGGCGTGCTTGACCTGCCTGACTTCCTTGTCAACTCAGGAGGCGTGATTGTCTCATACTTCGAGTGGGTGCAGAACATCCAGAGCTTCTACTGGACCGAGGACGACGTCTACAAGCGCCTTGACGCCATAATCACGAAGGCGTTCTCCGATGTGATGAGGACCCAGAGGGAGTACAAGGACAAGGGCAAGAAGATAAGCCCGAGAATGGCCGCATACATAGTTGCTGTCGGGAGGGTTGCAACTGCGATGAAGATACGCGGATGGTATTAGGTGATGGCATGGAACGTAGGCTTGTAGCCGTGGTTGCGGCGGTGATTGTTGTGATAGCTGCCGCATATGTCGCCTTTGCCTCGGGCATAGGCATGCAGAGGGTGGCAGTGGGCGACATGGTATCTGTGTACTACACAGGCTCGTTCACGAACGGCACTGTCTTCAGCTCAAATGTAGGGGGTCAGCCGCTTAACTTCACCGTCGGCGCAAACGAGGTAATACCGGGATTCGACAGCGCGGTGATAGGCATGGGCATCAATCAAAGCAAGACCGTGACCATACCAGTGAACGAGGCGTACGGCCAGATAAACCCCGCGCTCATAATCAGCTTTCCGATCAGCGCATTCGGCAATCAGACCCCGAAGGCCGGGCAGATCGTAGGCGAGAATAACCCAGCAGGAGGCAGTATAACCGGCATAGTAACATATGTCAACGCGACAAACGCGACGGTCGACTTCAATCAGCCGCTGGCGGGACATGCGCTCGTGTTCACAATAAGGGTCATCAGAATAGGGAAGTAGAATCCCAACAGTCCTTCCGGTCTTGTATCCGCAATCACGTTTTCTATGGCAAACCTATAAATATGTTTATGAATATATATTCATAACAGGTGAATGCAATGCCAAGAAGAGATGGAACAGGACCGTATGGGGAGGGACCATGGGCAGGAGGGGGCTTCGGGCCTTTCGGCCATGCGCATCAGCGCATGCAGCACGGCTACTGGGGTCGCGGGTACGGACAGAGGCGCTGCGGGTGCTGTGCGGGCGCTGCGGCCGAGCTGACAAAGGAGGAAGAGGGGAAGATCCTCAGGGCTGATATCAAGGACCTAGAAGACGAAAAGGCCGCCATAGAGAAGAGGCTCAGGGAACTTGAAGAAGGCAGGGAGTGAGCGCCGGATGCCGAGGCCCATGCGCTGCAGGGCAGTTGGATTTGCCCCGGGGGTTAGTTATTTCAAGCCCGGGGGCGTGCCCCTGTACAGACTCGATGAAGTAATACTGCATGTTGATGAGCTTGAAGCCGTCAGGCTGAGCGACCTTGAGGGCATGCAGCAGGAAGAATGCGCCAGGAGTATGAACATATCGCAGCCGACATTCCACAGGACGGTGCGCGCGGCCAGGAAGAAGATTGCAGATGCCATAGTGAAAGGAAAGGCGATAAGGATAGAAGGCGGAAACTTTGCGCTTGTTTGAGGCCATTACATGATAATAGGCATACCGAGCGATGACGCGCTGACAGTGAGCGACCATTTCGGGAGATCGAAGACATTCGTGCTGATCGAACTGTGGAACGGCATGAAGCGCAGAGAGATTGTCGACAATCCGCACAACAGCGAGCCCGACGAGAAGAGCGGACACGGAAGGCTCCTCAAGATGCTTGCCGAGAACAGGGTCAACATGGTAGTCTGCGTGAACCTGAATCCCAGGATGCAGAAGAACTTGGAGAGCATGCACATAGCTGTTACAAGATGCGAGCCCGGCTCCAGGATAGATGCCATAATTGACCCGCTGCACGGGTAGTGCGCCTACTTGTGCCTGCGGGAGAGCGCCCTGTAGGCGATGACTGCTGCAACAGCCGATATTATTATCCCGGCAGCCCCTGCCGTTATTATTCCAAACTCTTCAGACTGTGTGAACTGCACTGCGCCCTGCTGCGTGGCGTTGCCCTGCGCGCTTGCAGCCGTGACGCTGGCGGGCGCGCTGGCATTTAGCGGAAAGAGCCAGAAGGTGCCCAAAGTGGCCCTGGACATGCCTTGCTGCGGCGCCACAATCATTGGATTATAGGTGTACTCTCCGACGACGCTGCCGTTGACTACATCGATATATACGCCAGGGTACACGTTGCCGTATGGATTGGTCGCGTTTTTGATTGCGCTGCGGCCGGTTACCGCCCATACCAAGGAGTAGCCGTATAGCGGATCTCCGGCTTCTGAGGGGCTCTCCGCCGCAGCTATCGCGGCAGTGCCGTTAATTATTCCGTAAAGGCCTGCTATGGCTATGGCCTCTGGGGCAGATACGCGAATTGAATAGGGATCATGCGGGCCGTCATACGCGGTAACATCCCCGGAGCTGTTCAGCGTGAGCGTTATCCCAGTGAGCCTTGCTAATGGCAGGCCCGCGCCATAAACCCCGACGATGCCGGTGACGTTGGAAGGGATTATGCTGTACGAGAAGTACAGGTATGTAAGACCCGTGCCGCTGTAGTAGAAGCCAGAGACGTAGCTGACATGCTCTGCGTAGTATTGCGTTCCGAGCCTTTCTGAGATGTACGACTCGCCTGCGAGAACAGACGCGGCGCTGGCGTTCGTCTCGGAGAAATTTCCTGCGGCAGTGTTGGCTGTTGTGGCATTTTGTATGATGGCGTTGCCCGTTATCGGATTCGGGAAGTGCGTGCCGGGCTGCGCATATGACGGGCCAAGCAGCATTGCAAACACTGCAGCGCAAAGCAATATGGGTGCTCGCATGGATTACTATAGAAGTGAAGTAATAAAGAGATTGCCGTGTGCCGTGGCCGGTTGTCCCGTGGCGGTGCGTTTTACAGCGTTGCGCCAGGCGGGCATTTTGCCCTCTTCGCGGTGTCCGCGTCCCCGAGCATGGCTGAGATGCCGCTACTGAAACCGCCTCTGACTTTCCAATCCCGGTCTTGAGGTTTATTGTGGAATATGCGGCTCCGGGAATGGCGCCGGCTCTCCGGCGCAGACATGGCTCAGATTGTTAACCAAGAATAGCGGTTCTTTTACGGAAGGTCCTATCGCGGAGTGCAAATGTTTAAAAGCATAGGTATTACAAATACCAGAGGTTGTGGTTTCTTGGATTTGAAACCACAATATATAGATGTATAGGGGCTTTCGATGATAAAGGAAATCATGAAGAGGGATGGGAGCGTTGTGAAGTTTGACAGCAGCAAGATACTCGGCGCCATAGAGAAGGCGATGGGCGCGTCGGGCTTCAGGAACGGCGATGTCAAGGCAAGGGCAGGCAAGCTCGCCGACGAGGTGGTCGTGGGGCTGGAGAAGAGCTACGAGGTGCCGACTATCGAGCAGGTGCAGGATATGGTTGAGAAGGTGCTCATGAGGAACGGGCTATCGGACCTCGCCAAGGCGTACATAATATACAGGAGGCAGCATCAGGACCTGCGTGAGAGCATCTCCATCTCGGAGCACCTTGACTTTGTTGACAATTACGTCAACGAGCAGGACTGGATGGTAAACGAGAACGCGAACATGGGATACTCGCTGCAGGGCCTGAACAACTACATAACATCCAAAATAACCTCGATATATTGGCTAAACAAGGTGTACTCCGAGGATGCAAAGTTCGCGCACAAGAACGGCGACATACACATACACCAGCTCAATGTGCTTGGACCGTACTGCGTCGGATGGGACATAAAGGACCTTCTCATAAGGGGCTTCAAGGGCGCGCCGGGGAAGATTGAATCGAAGCCGCCGAAGCACTTCCGCACTGCGCTGATGCAGATAGTGAACTTCTTCTACACGCTGCAAGGCGAGTGCGCGGGAGCGCAGGCGCTGTCGAATTTTGACACATACCTGGCCCCGTTCATCAGGTACGACGGCCTGGCTTACCATGAGGTCAAGCAGGCATTGCAGGAGTTCCTGTTCAACATGAATGTCCCTACGCGCGTAGGCTTCCAGACTCCGTTCACCAACCTCACGATGGATTTGCAGGTTCCCGAGTACATAGGCAGCGAGCCCGTCATCATAGGCGGCAAGTTCATGGAGCAGACTTATTCGCAGTTCCAGAATGAGGTTGACATGATAAACCAGGCGTTCGCAGAGGTCATGACAGAGGGCGACGCATCAGGCAGGGTGTTCACATTCCCCATTCCGACGTACAACATCACCAAGGGCTTCGACTGGGACAATCCGAAGTACATTCCGATCTGGGAGATGACCGGCAAGTACGGAATACCGTACTTCTCGAACTTCGTAAACAGCGACATGAAGCCAGAGGATGCGCGCAGCATGTGCTGCAGGCTCAGGCTTGACACGAGGGAGCTCAAGAAGCGCGGCGGCGGCCTGTTCGGCGCGAATCCGCTAACCGGCTCCATAGGGGTGTTCACCATAAACCTGCCGAGGATAGGCCACGTTGCCAAGAGCGAGGAGGAGTTCATGGAGAGGCTCGGCAGGCAGATGGATATATGCAAGGGCGCGCTGGAGATAAAGCGCAAGACGCTGGAGAGGCTGACAGAGCGCGGCCTTTACCCGTACTCGAAGTACTACCTCTCTGGCATAAAGCAGGCCTATGGCCAGTACTGGAAGAACCACTTCTCGACAATAGGCATAATAGGCATGAACGAGGCGTGCGTGAACCTGTTGAACAAGGACATAGCGAGCCCCGATGGCAAGGCCTTCGCCATAAGGGTACTTGACTTCATGCGCGCGAGGATGGAGGTCTATCAGTTGGAAACCAACAACATATACAACCTGGAAGCGACGCCTGCGGAGAGCACGAGCTATGCGCTCGCGAAGAAGGACAAGGAGCTTTACAGGGACATAGTTGTGGCTAATGAGGAAGCGTACAAGAACCGCGGCGCGGCGCCATATTACACGAACTCGTCTCACCTTCCAGTAGGGTACAGCGACGATGTGTTCGAGACCCTTATGCACCAGGATGACCTGCAGGTAAGATACACAGGAGGCACCGTGATACATGTGTTCGTCGGCGAGGCGATGCCCACCCCCGAATCGACTAAGAGGCTGGTGAAGAAGATAGCTGACAACTTCAGGCTCCCGTATTATACGCTTACGCCGACATTCAGCATATGCCCGAAGCACGGGTATCTGCCGGGCAGACACGAGTACTGTCCCAAATGCGATGCCGACTTGATGATGAAAAAGGTGGTGAAATGACAAATGAGCAAATGATGGCGACAGTGAGTGTCGAAGGGATGGAAGGGCGCACGAAGTGCGAAGTCTACTCGCGCATAGTAGGCTACCTGCGCCCCGTAGGCCAGTGGAACGTGGGCAAGAAGGAGGAGTTCAAGGACAGGAAGACGTACGACAGGACAAGGGAGGAGTACGCCAAATGCTGAGCCATGGAGATATGCGGCTTTCAGAGGGTTAGCCTTATAGACTACCCGGGCAAGGTCGCATCCATAGTGTTTGTTGCAGGATGCAACATGCGCTGCCCGTTCTGCCATAACTCCGATCTTGCACTGAAGAACTACAGCAAGCTCCACGTCTATAAGCAGGAGACAATACTGCGCAAGCTTCACGACGCAAGCAGGTTCCTTGACGGGGTGGAGATAACCGGCGGAGAGCCGACATTGCAGGCGGATCTGGCTGATTTCATGTCAGAGTGCAAGGCCATGGGCCTTCTCGTGAAGCTGGACACAAACGGCAGCAATCCGGGTAAGCTGCGCGAGCTCCTCGAGAGGAAGATCGTGGATTACGTGGCCATGGACGTGAAGACAGCGCCCGACGCAGGGAAGTACACAAAGGCCGCGGGGGTCGGCAGCGCAGCCATGTTCAAGAACATAAACGAGAGCATAGACCTGCTGCTGAATTCCGGAATAGACTACGAGTTCAGGACTACCGTAGTGCCAGGATTGGTGTCGGCTGAGGACCTGAAGTCAATAGCGCATAGGATAAAGGGCGCAAAGGCTTACTACCTGCAGCAGTACGTTGCGCACAACACCCTTGATCCCAGCTACGAGAAGGTACTGCCGTACAGCGACAAGGTCCTGCAGGACGCATGCAACGAGATAAGGCAGGAGGGCCTTGTCATGAGCTGCGGGATAAGAGGCTAAAGCTGCAACACACCGTTGCACTACTCAAGCAGCCATTTCCACAGAGGCTTATATGTTATCCTGCCCTTGATGTTGAACCATTCCTTGTTTTCTGTTTTGTCTTCTCTCATCGTAACGATGGTGAGGTTAGTACACCTTAGTTCTTGCCCGGCTTTTAGCAGTGCGCGTATTTCCCGGTCGGCTGTCTTCTTATCCTCTGCCGAGTAACACACCTGTATCAGCTCCACGTTTTTGACGCCTTTCTTTACTACGAAATCAACTTCCTCGTTCTGCCGGTTCTTCCAATAGTACAGCTCAAGCTGGCCGTCAAGCTCTTTTCTCTTGAGATGCGACGCTACGCAGTTCTCAAAAAACTTTCCTAGGTTTTGTCTCGTTTGAAAGGCTTTCGCGGTTATGAATCCGGAGTCATAACAGTACACCTTCTTGCCCTGGCCAAGGCGTTTGGTTTTGTATGAAAACCGATTTATGGTGAAGAACAGGTATGCCTCTTCCAGGAAACCAGAATACTTCTGCGATGTCATGCTGCTTTTCATTCCTACTGCACTGGCCAAAGAGAGATAAGAAAATTCTGTGGCCACATTGGAGAGCAGGTATAATGCCAGCCTTTCCACCTCCTTTCCCTTTCGTATATTGTACCGTTTTATTATGTCCTTATACAGTATAGACTCAAACAGTATATCCAGATACTGCTTTGTGTCGAGCTTTTTGGTTATGGTTTCTGGATAACCGCCGTTCTGCAGGTATTCCAGCAACAGTTCTTCTTTTCTGTTTGTTGTCAACTTGTCAACGTCCGCGTCCTTTGCCCGCAGGTATTCCTTGAATGAGAATGTAAGCATGGTAGTTGGAATATGTCTTCCAGATGACATAAGGGGCTTCACCCCTTATAAACCCCACGCACGGGCGGGTCCTCTCCGCCGGCGAAGCCGGCGGTATC
>JAMCZF010000001.1 GCA_023485825.1 Candidatus Martarchaeota archaeon | reverse complement strand
GCTTATGGTATAGCCGGGCTCATCCGTGACCTGCGTCCTGCGCGCAGCAGCGCTCAAGGCCCGGAGCACCGCCCTGGTACGGCCCCTGGCCTCCTTCCCGTCCTCCACCCTCGCCAACGGCGCCCGACTTATTAATGTCATTGTATCTGTAATGATTGCGTCTTTCCACATATATATGGCTTATGGGGCGCATGCGCCGAGTCATGAGCCAGCCCTCTCCAAACACTGGCGGACACGCTCAATACCGACACGCGCCACAACAGACGGAGAAGGGACTGTAAAGGAGGCCACGCGGCCTCCTTCGACAGTATTTCCATGCTGGTGGCTTCAGTTCCCTCGCTGCTGATGATGTTTCTTGCTTCCATCCGCACATCTACATGGTACTCGCGCTCGTAGAGCATGCAGTGGTTCGCTGCTCTCGCGACGTCAATCGATGCACGGACCGCGCTGCTGACAACCTTTGGAGACGGGAGATAACCGAGGATCTGCTCCAACGCGTCACGCGTTTCGTGCCATACCCTCTTATACCTCGCAGGTTCCATCCCAAAGCCTTTTGCCTCGCGTTCCAGATTCCTCCTTACTTCCTTCCTGAAGCCCTTCATGATGCTGTCCTCTACAGTCCCTTCGTTTCCGTCCATTTCACCCAGTCCTCGGCATTTGTATAGCGTAGCCACGCGTTTCCGTGATATGGATTTTGACGTAAACTTATTTATATGTTTGTTTACTTTAGTAAATTTCATGGAGTTGAAGTAAAGCTTATATACTTTTACTTCCAAATGCTACACGTTGGGAAACCAACCACCCAGAAAGGGGGTGGCGTGAGCCGCCCCCCTCCTCTTCAGGCAAATCATGGCACGTACGCAGCAACGCACAAGGGGTCACCCGCGAAGCGCGGCAACAAGTTCCTTGCGTAAGAACGCATCGGAGAGCGCCGCGGCGGCGCAGCCGTGCTGCTCCCACCCTGATTTCAGCTCGTTTATGTCCTCTTGGCTTATCGCCTTCATTCGGCATATGCTGAGTATGTCGGCCATTATGGCAATCGCCTCTTCCCTGGCCGTGCTGCTGTTGTTGATATCATTGTTTTCGTGTTTCGGCTTCCCTTCATGATGTCTGTTCAGGACATACGCGATTATGGCCTTTATCTGTTCCTCCTTCATATCAATTTCGTGGTGGCTTTCCATGGCCTCCCTGGCGAGTTTGATTACAATGGACTGGCTTGCCGGTCTGTTCTCGCCATTGTTGCATTTGCTCAGTATCGCCCCGCGGCGGGCTTCCAGGTCCTCTGCAACGATTGCGAGGACGTAATACCCCGCATCAAGAATAAGATCCGAATTGCTGTCAATCCCCTGCTTCTTCGCGGCCTTGCTCGCGCTGCTCCACGCGGCAGCAATCACTTCGTGCAGAACAATCGAACTGAGCCCGTGCCAGCCGGCCTCGTCGTAGACCCTGGATTCTATATACTCTTTCCTGCTCGTTCGCGTGTCAGATGCAGCTGGGGGGCATGACAGCCTTGTTGCAGGTATCCCTTCACGCACAAAGGTCTCGATCCTGCGCATCAATTCCGGGAACCTGCTTCTTGCATAGTCTTCCTGCTGCGTGTAGCCGGAGAAGTAGCTGACGTGCTTTTTATGTGACATCCTTCCACCCGTAAACGGCGTGGGCTTCCCCTGCATCATTTAATCTGTGGTTGAAGGAAAATCCCATACCACTGCCTAGTTGTCTATGCAAATACTGGTATTTAGGCGTTATGGTAAACCTTTCTGCGCTCGGATTCTATCCTTGGAGGCTGACCCAAGGAACTCAGAGGCGCGCCAGGCATATCCGCATGCGCAGGGCTCACCTCTTCTTGTTACGGCCCAAATCGGCATGAGCCCTGCCGAGTTCCCTTGTCGACAGCGCGCACAGCAGGTTCAGCTCGCCTGCAAGCACCGACGCTGCTATTATCTCGGCGAACTTCTTGGAGTTGAGACCGGGCGACCTGCCCACCCCCTGCACCCCGAGTATCGCCAGCGCCTCCGACTGCGTTGCCAGGTGCGTGCCGCCTCCGACCGTGCCTATTTCAAGAGACGGCATTGTCACGGATATGTAAAGGTCCCCGCCGCGGGTCTCGGTCCACGTGTATCCGGAGCTGCTCTCCACCACCTGCGCCGCGTCCTGGCCTGTTGCGATGAATATGGCTGCAACGACATTCGCAAAATGCGCGTTGTGCTTGCTGCTCCCCGCGCGCGAACTGCCCAAGAGGTTCTTCTTGAGGTTGGTGTTGTTGGCCTTCGCCGCGGTTGTCTTGAATACGTCCTTCAGAACTGCCTCACTTATCAGCGCGTCCGCAACTACGCTCTTGCCCCTCCCAAGGAGTTCGTTGACGTAAGATTCCTTTTTGTCGGAGCACATGTTTCCCGACACGGCCACTAGTCTCGCCGCACTGAAGTTCTTCTCTATGTACTCGCACGCGGTCTCGGATGCTATTGTCGCAGAGTTCATGCCCATTGCGTCTCCTGTATCGAACGAGAGCCTGACCCACACGTTGTTGCCCAGCACGAACGAGTGTATTTCTTTGAGCCTGCCGTATTTTGTTGCAGAGTCTGCCGCCTGGCGTATGCCGTGTTCGTTCTTTCCAAGCCATTCTATGAAGCCGGGAGCATGAACCCTGGAGTCGAGCTCGAAGAGAGGCGCCCTCGCTATCGCGTCACCTATCACGCGTGTGTTGGCGCCTCCGCTCTGCGTTATGCCCTTCATGCCCCTGCTGGCGCTGGCTATGAGCGCGCCTTCAGTAGTCGCCATGGGCACATAGAATTCGCCCTCCGCATGCTCGCCATTGACGCGTATCGGCCCCGCAATGCCCACGGGTATCTGCACTGCGCCTATGACGTTCTCGGCATTCCTGTTGCGTATCTTCTCATAATCTATTGTTGCCGAACCTATCCCGCTGAGCTTCTTACCTGTCCTCTTCTCTATAAACCTGCGCCTTGCCGCCGCGGCGCTCTCCGCATCTGCGTCCTCCTCCAGCTCGTGGAGCTTGAGGTCCCCCTTCTCAAGACCCTGCAGGAGTTCCTTGGCTTTTTTGTCATCACTGCCCATTGAATGCACTATCTGAAGATAATACATGGGAAAAGGATAATAATATATATCAGGACATGCGGCAGATACGTAAATGCCGCAACCAGCCGCGGAGAGGCTTCATATGCCAAAGACCATGGCACAATGGGTCCGGTACCAGAATCCGAGCGAGATACCGATAGAGTTCGGACGCCAGAAGATAGGGCAGATAGTCCGGTTCATGGACTCCGGGTTCATGCTCCCGCCGCCGGAGAAGCTTGCGCGCCTGTCTCCGGCGCCCGGCAGGTGGTGGGGCTCTTCGACCGAGGACGGCAGGACTCCTGCAATCTTCCTGTGCACCAGCGAGCGCGTTGCCATTCAGATGTCCAGGGACAGTCTGCTGCGGTATCTGGGCAACTGGTACAGCGCAGATGCCGTCATGCTCGCCCCTATCGGGAACAAAGGCGCGCTGCAGATAGCGAGGGCTATGCTGACAAGGGAAATCGGCGGGATAAGCAGGGCAGCCATGCGTCCCTTCGAGCAGGACGGCGAATGTTACCTGAAACGGCGCGAAGAGATGGGTTTCGAGGACAGACTTTGGCTCCTCCAGCATGTGATCGACTGCCTGCGCAGTTGAGTCGGCGGCGCAGCCTACAACAAGATGCAAACGTCCTTAGCATGAAACTAAACCCCTGCCCTAGTAGATATGCCAAAGTTATCTTGAATTGAGGCGTTTTTCCGTGCCTCTGGTTCGGTTACGCCCTTCTGCAAGGCTTCGTCTATCTCTTCCTGCATTTTGCGGCCTGATGCCGGACCGCTATCGCAGTGATGTGCAAGGGCGCATTTCTCCTGTTTGGCGGACGACGCGCGGCTCGTATCCCGCGGCCCAGCCCGTACATAGTTATAAAAGCGTTGCCGGCAATATATAACTGGGTTATAGAGGTTCGGGAAATGGACAGTGGCTATGAAACTGCAGCTAAGGAGATCGTCCCAGCAGTGAGGTATGCGCTCATAAAGGCGCTGAAGGAGAAATACAACAAGCGCGAGGGGTACATAGCTGAATCGCTGGGCATGACGCAGGCTGCGATAAGCAAGTACCTGAACGGCAAGTGCTCTGCGAAGGTAATCGCAACGGAGAAGAGGATAGACGCTAAGTTCATAGACAAATACGCGAAGATGATAGCGGAAGGCAACAGGGGCGCGGCCGGGATGTGCATATGCGGCGTATGCAACAACCTGAACGGCTTCGGCTGCAGCTTTTCCAGGGCGCAGCCGCCTGCAACGGCATCTGCCTGAAGTGTCTTTATGGAAACAGGAGAAGAGGTTCTGCAATCAGCAGACTACAAGGAGCGCTACGGCTTCAACGTCGAGGTGGAGTACGACGAATTTGAGAAGGGCCTTTCAGAGGAGGTGATAATGAAGATATCCCGGATAAAGAATGAGCCGGCGTGGATGTTGCAGAAAAGGCTAACTGCCTACAAGGTATTCATGAGCAAGCCTATGCCGAAGTGGGGGGCAGACCTGAGCGGAATAGACTTCGATGACATATGGTACTACAGGAATCCAAAGCACGTCAAGGCTGCGAGGTGGGAGGATGTCCCGCAGGACATAAAGAACACATTCGAAAAGCTAGGCGTGCCTGAAGCCGAGCGCAGGTTCTTCGCCGGAGCAGAATCGCAGTTCGACTCTTCTGTCGTGTACTCCCACGTAAACAAGGAGCTCGAGAAGCAGGGCATAATATTCGTTGACACCGACACGGCGGTGCAGAAGTATCCTGAGCTTGTCAAGAAATACTTCGGCACAATCATACCTTCTACCGACAACAAGTTCGCGGCTCTCAACACAGCCACGTGGTCCGGTGGTTCATTCATATACGTGCCAAAGGGCGTGAAGTGCTCGATGCCCCTCAATGCGTATTTCAGGATAAATGCGAACAAGTCGGGACAGTTCGAGCGCACGCTCATCATCGCGGACGAAGGCGCTGACGTGACATACATAGAGGGCTGCACAAGCCCGGTATACAGCTCAAACTCGCTTCATTCGGCCATAGTGGAGCTGATAGCGATGAAGGACGCGCACATACGCTATGTCACGATCCAGAACTGGTCCAAGAACATCTACAACCTTGTGACGCAGCGCGCGCATGCGCATGAAGGCGCGCGCGTAGAATGGATAGACGCGAACCTTGGAAGCATGATCAACATGAAATATCCATCTATATACCTCATGGGCAAGGGCGCCAGCGGGGAGGTTCTCTCCATAGCAGTTGCAGGGGACGGCCAGACGCAGGACTCCGGAGGCAAGATATACCACCTTGCTCCAAACACAACTTCGAAGATAATCTCGAAGAGCGTGTCAAAGGGCACCGGCGTGAGCACGTTCAGGGGCCTGTTGCACGTGGCGAAGAACGCATCGGACGCGAAGGCGCATGTTTCGTGCGACGCGTTGCTTCTAGACGGGCTTGCCAAGACGAACACATATCCGTACAACCAGATAAACAGGAGCGACGCGATAATAAGCCACGAGGCGAGGATAGGCAAGATAAGCGACGACATGATATTTTACCTGATGTCAAGAGGCATAAGCGAGGAGGATGCTATTGCCATGATAGTACTGGGCTTCATAGACGACCTCGCGAAGGTGCTCCCCATGGAGTACTCGCTTGAGCTGAAGAGGCTCATAAAGATCGATACAACCGGAAGCGTTGGCTAAATAGTTTACAATGACGTGGTTTTTTGTCAGCATACGACGAGTTTAGGAAGGATGCGCTGAGGCAGTATGCGAGCTTGCCGTATGAGATGAATGAGCTGTATACGCGCTACGCCGTAGATGTGAAACTGCCTAGCGAGGCGGAGATGGAAGACTCCGGAAGCGCAGCAAGAAAAAACGAGGTGGAGGCATATGCAAAGTACATCGAAGAGAGGACAAACATGAAGTTTGACATAGTCCTTTCGAACTCGCACGTGAGGAACAGTTCCGATGCAGTTACGATAAAGAGAATGGGCGAGCTTTCCGAATCAGAGCTCAATGGCAAGATATTCAGGAACAGGGACAACAAGCTCGGCGCATTCGTCAATGCAAACGCACGCGATGCCGTAGTCGTAAAGATCGGCAAAGACAAGGCGAGGAAGCTGTCCATTCTCGTAATCAACGACGGGCATCTTATGTTTCAGGCGCTCTTCGATGTTGGCGAAGGCGCCAATCTCGATGTGTTTGAACTATTCGCGTCGCTCCCCGGCTCCGGCGCGCTTGTCGCACCACTGCAGGAATTCTCCGTGGGCAGGAGCGCAAGGCTCGAATTCACAATGCTGAATGACGGCAATGAGAGTTCGACGCTGCTGAGCCTCTCGAAGGGGATTCTTTACGACAATGCCGGCGTGAATCTGAATTTCATATACAACGGATCGGGGCTTACCAAGAGCTTTTGCTTCTTCGACACGCAGGGATCTGGCAGCAGGGTAAATGCGGCCGAGATCGTTTATGGCAGCAAGGAGCAGAAGTTCGATGTGAACACCTATGTCATCAACTCCAAGGAGCGCAGTTATACGCGACTCGAAACAGGCGCGGTCTTGGACGGCAGCTCGCACTGCCTGCTCAAGGGCTATGCCAAGGTCGAGAAATACACCAAAGGCGCCTTCTCAAGGATCAACCAGAGGGGCATAGTCCTGAACGACAAGGCGCACGTGGACGCGCTGCCTGACATGTCGATAGATTACAGCAATGAGGTCTCAGCTCCTTGAGCCCTAGCGACTTCTCCGATAGACAAGGATGCGCTCTTTTACATCGAGTCCAGGGGCATTGAGGAATCTCAGGCGCGCAAGATGTTCGTCGCGTCCTTCCTAACCAAATACCTATCTAACATACAGAATCCTGCTGCTAAGGAGATAGCATCCTCGGTAATGCTGAGCAGGATAGAAAAAGACGATTTCGGGGTTATAAATAACATAACGCCCAAAGGGATATGGCTAACGTCCAGGCAGACAGGGTGAATAAGTGAAATTGGAGATAAAGGACCTGCACGTGTCGATAGACGAAAAGGAAATAGTGCGCGGCGTGAGCCTCACGGTGAATGACGGTGAGCTTCACGTGATAATGGGGCCGAACGGTTCCGGGAAGACCACCCTCGCAAAGGCCATAATGGGGCATCCGCAGCTCAAGGTGACCGCTGGCGACATACTCGTGGACGGCAAGAGCATACTGGCTATGAAGGTCAATGAGCGCGCGAAGCTCGGTCTTTTCCTCCAGTTCCAGAACCCGATAGAGATAGAGGGACTCGGGCTCCTCAACTTTCTCAATACCGCAAGGAGTGCGCTTACGGGCAAACCCCTTCAGTTCAAGGAGTTCATGAGCGAGATCAGGGACACGTCGAAGGCGCTAGGGCTCAAGGAGGACATAGTCGGCAGGTCGCTTAACCACGGATTCTCCGGCGGGGAGAAGAAGAAGGCTGAGGTACTGCAGATGCGCATCCTCAAGCCCAAGATCTCTATACTAGATGAGCCAGATTCTGGGCTTGATGTCGATGCTGTACGCATAGTTGCGGAGAACGTCGAGGCACTGCGCAGTGGGATGAAGATGGGGCTCATTGTAATAACACATTACAGCAGGATACTCAATTACATGCAACCGCAGTTCATACACATAATGAAGGATGGGAAGATGGTAAAAGAGGGCGGCAAGGAACTCGTGCACGAAGTGGAGAGCAAGGGGTATAACATATAGTTGATTCACAATATATACCGGGCTCATAGCGATAGCCGGTGTAAAAATGCAAAACAAGGAGTTCAAGAGGGTGTGGGAAAGGGAGTGCAGGAAGCTCTTCGCGATACAGAAGCGGCTGGAGGCTGACAGTCACAGGGCTGCGATGAAGCATAGGAAGGTAGACGCGAATACCATTCTAGGGGGCGCCGGCGCGGAGCGGAAGGCGCAGCGCTGGCATCCGGCGGTGCAGAAGCTGAAGCGAGCAATATTCATAGATATGTAACGGTAAGGCCATGACGTCAATCGATGTTGACAAAATACGCAGGGACTTTCCGATACTCTACACCAAGACATCGCACGGGAAGCCCCTTGTTTACCTCGATAGCGCGGCTACGTCGCAGAAGCCCGCCAAGGTCATTGAAGCCGTATCTGACTACTATAAGACCTACAACGCCAACATACACCGGGGTCTTTACGACATATCCGCCAAGGCCACTGAGGAATACAAAAGGTCGAAGGAGCTTGTTGCGGAGTTCATAAACGCGGAATCGTACAACGAAATCATTTACACGAGAAACGCCACGGAATCGATAAACCTAGTTGCTCTGTCGTGGGCTGAACGCAACATAAGGAAGGGCGACATGATACTCACGACGCAGATGGAGCACCACAGCAACATAGTGCCGTGGCAGATGCTTGCAAAGAGAAAAGGTGCCAGGATAGCGTATGCAAAGCTCGATGACGGCTCAACCATTGATGTTGATGATTACAGGAAGAACCTTGAGAAAGGCCCAAAACTCGTCACGTTCACGCACGTGTCGAACGTGCTGGGAACTGTAAACGACGCACAGACGCTCACGAAAATGGCGCATGACGCAGGCGCCACCGTCCTCATCGACGCAGCGCAGTCTGTGCCGCACATGAGTGTAGACGTAAAGAGGATAGGCTGCGATTTCATGGCGTTCTCATCGCACAAGATGCTCGGGCCCGCGGGCATCGGGGTTCTCTACGGTAAGGAGGAGATTCTCGAGCAGACAGAGCCGCTTTACGGCGGGGGAGACATGATACGCAGCGTTAGGTTCGACAGCTGCACGTGGAACGAGCTGCCGTGGAAGTTCGAGGCAGGCACATCGAATGTCGAAGGAGGCATAGGCCTCGGCGCTGCGGTAGAGTACCTTAACGGAGTCGGAATGTCAAGGATAAGGCAGCATGAGATCTACCTGGTGAGGTACGCTCTTGAAAGGCTTGATGGACTTGAGGGCGTCATCGTATACGGCGTAGGTAAAAAGGACATGACAGAATCCAACAGGGCCGGAGTCGTGTCTTTCAACATAACTGGCGCGCATGCGCATGATGTCGCTGAGATATTCAACAGCGAGGGCATAGCCATACGCGCAGGGCACCACTGCGCAATGCCTCTAGTTAATGAGGTTCTTGGAGAACCTTCGGTGGCGCGCATGAGCTTC
>JAMCZF010000012.1 GCA_023485825.1 Candidatus Martarchaeota archaeon | reverse complement strand
GGGCCTGGCTTAAGCTCAAGCGTGAGCTTGAGCGTGATAGTAATTTGGTGGAAAAATGACGTCGAAGCTCCGAGAGGAACTAATTAAGGGACAATACACCGTGAGACCTGCAGTGTGCGCTCTGAGACAATCAGCACTCCTGCGGCTTTGCCGGATGCCCGGCAGGCGTCTGGATCCTGCGCAGCAGCCGATCAGGGCTTGAAGGCAATGCCGCTGGCCTGGAAGCCCGGATTGATCACGTTCGCCTGCGTGTCGGTGGTCGTGTTTATCACGGCGATGTTGTCGCCCAAATTGCCTCCTGCCACATAAAGCTGCGAGCCTGACGGAGGCATAGCAACAAGCATCGGATTTTGAATGGAGGGCGAGCCGTCTCCGCCGTTCAGCGAGTACACGACGGTGTTCGTGGCTGTGTTGATTATCAACACATTGCCCCCGTTATAGTTCGCTACATACGCATACGTCCCCGAAGGCGAGAACGCGACGCTCAACGGAGTGCTGAAGCCGGAGTTTATCGCTCCGACTACATGGTTGGTCGCTGTGTCGATTATCACGACATTGCCGGTGTTGCCGGGGCCTTGATTCGTCACGTACGCATACGTCCCAGAAGGCGAGAACGCGATGCTTCCCAGACTGCCATAAAAACCATTAACAAATTGAAGAAGGTCTGGCACCGAGCCTGATATGGTGTTCGTTGCGGTGTTTATCACAGACGCGCCCTGGCTGGTAGTTAGGTACGCATACGTTCCAGATGGCGAGAAGGCCACAGCCCTGGGGTTGTAAACCTCTAGAAATAATGCTCCGACAAGGGTATTGGTGGCGGTGCTTATTATGCCAATTGGACTAGTGTCGCCGCCGCTGACATACGCATAGAACTATAACGGGGGCATGGTTATTTCAAAAGGATAACTGAGGAAGTAAAACGGCGGCACCGAGCCGGATACAGTGTTTGTTGCCGTGTCGATTATCACTACCATGTTGCTTGGGGCGTATTGGGTGACGTACGCGTAGGTGCCCGAGGGAGAGAACGCAACTGAGAGTGGTGATGTAAGTCCCGCGGTTATCGCATTAACTACAGTGTTTGTTGCGGTATCGACTATCACTATGTTTCCGTTGTTAGCGACGTATGCATAACTGCCGTCCGGGGCAAAGGCGACGCCGGAAGGGGCTGAAATCCCGGACGTGATGGCACCGACTATGGCGTTTGTTTCGGTATTGACTATCTCGACTGTGCCTGCCCCAGGCTCAGTCACGTACGCGTAGGTGCCGGAAGGCGAGAGCGCCACATGCGGGCCTCCGCCTCCGCCCAAGCCTGAGAATCCGGTTATCGCATTGACTGCCTTGTTCGTTGCCGTGTCGACTATAACCACATTGTTTGAACCTGAACTGTAGGTATTGCCATTGGCTATGTACATGTATGATCCATCTGTTGAAAAAGCGATGCCGCCGGGCTCGTCAAGCCCGGAGGTTACGGCGTTTGCATTTGTTATCATGCCTGTAGACAGGTCAACTATTGTCACATTGTTGTTGCTTGTGATGTAAAGGTAGTTGCTGTCATGAGAAACGGCGAGGCCCTGCGTGGCGCCGACTCCGTTGCGTATGACGTTCACTACAGTATTTGTTGCGGTGTCAAGCACCACCACGTTGTTGGGGTTATAGTTCACTACGTACGCGTACGACCCATCGGGCGAAAATGCGACGCTCGACGGATTGCTAAAGCCGGAGCTTATGACGTTGACTACAGTGTTCGTCGCCATGTTAAAGATTATCACGTTGTTGCCCGAGGTTGTCATGTACGTGCAGTCGCTCCTGCATATGACCAGGGAGCCTGTCGCGGCTGAGGTAGTGCTCCTCGCAGTAACCGTAGCGATCTGGATCACCTGGCCCGTCTGCCCGCTCTTCGTGTACTGTATCCAGAGAGTTCCTGAGAATGATGCGCCGACAGTGTTGGATGCCAATGGGCACAGGAACGTAAGCCTTGTCTCTGCGCCAGGGCCGATGCTTTCCGCTTCACTGCCGGTCGGCGCCATGAAGCTGCCCGGCTCGCTTGAGTTCGAGGCGCATGCGAGGCCGGTTATGCTTATCGATGTTCCGAGCGATTGGCCGAAGGTTATGAGCAGGCTTCCTGTCGTGTTCAGCACAGGGTTCGTGCACAGGAAACCCGACTGCGCAAGGCATTCCGCTGGCAGTATGCTCTTGCCCTGGAACACGTTGAGATCGAAGAGAACCACGAGCACTATGCTGACGGTTATTATGAGCCAGCCGTATGTGCTGAGGTACTCCGTGGCGCTTTGCGCCTTTGCGGCCTTTCCTTCACAAGAGGTGCGCTGAGGATCATGCATGCGGCCTCTGGCGCCGGGTACGGCACTCCGGACGGTTGCTGTACCCACCACAGTCACCATGCCCCGGTGTGCATATTTCCGAGAGAGACATTTCATGCTATTCCATGAAACATGAGAAACGAGAATTTATAAGGATTGTCATAACCAAGAATCTGCACGTTGCCCATGGAAAGGACAGGGCATCGGAGCAGTGGTTCACTGCGCGTGCCTCTCTCCGGTGAACCACGGAAACATGTCCCTGCGCAGCTTGCACATCCTTCCTGTGCTCCTGTTGTAGAACACGATGCCCTCTGCCGCAAATCCCGAGAATGGCGTGTCCTTTGTCGGCTCCGCGAACTCGGTGCCCTTGAAGTGCTTCCTCTTGTACAGGCTCCACAGGCCCATGAACGTCGTGCTCGCCTTGTCGAATATTTCGCTGTCGCCAATGCCCTTGAACTCGGGGACGAGCTTGTCCCAGAACTTGTAGCGGTAGCCTGACCTGAGGGAAGAGAGCGGGAGCCAGAGGTGCTCGCGCAGCTTGTACGGATTCCCGTTCACCATCGGCCCTATCAATTCGCCGAAGTACTGCCCGTCCTCCATGCTGTCCGGGTTTATTGCCTCGCGTTCAATCGCGTTCAGTACGCCTTCAACGAAGCGCCTGTTGCCCTTCTTCCACATGCCTATCGGGTTCTTCCTGTTGTATATGCCGAGTATCGTGTGATCCTTCATCATTATGCTGACATTAGTGCCGTCGAGCTTCTCAACTGCATCAGCCTCATCGCTGAACGCCCATCTGTACTCTTCATTTATCTTCGGGACGCACACGAAGCCCTGCTTTGTCTCTTCCCTGAGGAACGGGGACTCAAGTTTGGGCATGTCAATCGGCCGGCCTGTGTCCCTGTTCAGCAGCACTCCATCACCGGATATTATTTTGTATACAAATGTTTATATATGTTTACAGTTATAATAGTACTGTCTGGGTGAAGGCATGGAGAGCGTAGTGATAAGCGTAAGGATAAGGAAGGAGATAAAAAATGAGTTGGATGATGAGGGGGTTGACGTGGAGAGCGCGGTGAAACAATATTTGACTGAACGGGCTGCCCGAGTACGTTTCAGGAAAGCCATGGCAAAGCTACATAAACTTATAGAAAAGAATGTAAAGCCTTCGCCTGCAGGGACGGCTGCCCGGCTTATAAGGGAGGATCGCGATGCAGGTCATTGACTCATCTGCAATAGTGAAGTACTTCTCAAAGGAGAGGGGTTGGGAGAGCCTTCAGGAAATAATTACAGAGGGATACACTATACAGTTTGCTCTCATTGAGCTCGGCAACGTATTGCTGAAGAAGATCAGAGGCAAAGAAATGACAATCGGGATGGCGCATATTATCTTACAGGATTTCGTACCCCAGATACCGGTTTTCGACCAGAACAGGCATGTAGGCTCAGCATTCGACATAGCCGCAGTGAATGGCATCGCACTGTATGACAGCCTCTTCATAGCCGCAGCTGTCGGGGAGGGATGCGACCTCGTCACATGCGACAGGAAACAGGCGGAGATCGCGAGAAGGCATGGTGTCAGGGTCATTGAGGTTTGACAAGGAAGAATACGCCGTCGCCGGCTTAGTGGCGCAGTTGTTCTTTGTGAATTAGCGGCTTCTCGGCATCGGACTCGCGCCTCATTCCCGCGATTTTTGCAAGTGCGGCTTCCCGAACGGATTGGTTTTTGTGATGCGCCAACGGCTCAAGCGCTTCGGCAGCGGCATGGTTTGAGGATATGGCTGCAAGGACCACCAGGGGGCTTTGATCGCTCAGAAGCTTGAGTATTGTTTTTTTAGGGGTGTGTTCATTTTTTGCAAGAGCAGCGCGCAGGAGCACGTGATACTCATCGCTTAGGCATGTGAAGTGGTCGAGCATTTCCGGATCCTTTATGCCGCGCACAGCGCTTATGAGCTGATGCAGATGCTCTGGCACATTTCCATCATCAAACGGCGGCTTTGGCGACTTGCCGTAATTTTTCGCCTGTTTTGCTCTCATTGGGACTTACCTATGCGTCACGTTTCCATCTTCTTGCCGCGGTACGGGCCCTGTTGCCTTCAAGCGAGCCGTACTTCCTGAAAATGCCGACAAGTGAGGTAAAAATTCCATGCCACGTTGCGTCTCTGCTGTTTGCTGCGCACGCAGCTAGCCTTCCCTCCATTCTTACTGCACCCTCGGAATCGTTCGCCTCCTTGTACAGGTCTCTTGCCTCCTTGTACAAAATAAATTTCCTCGCTATGCTGCAGGAGGCGCCTGCCTCCTCAAGAAGCTCTGCGGCAAGGAGGGGCTGGCAGGTCTTTACGGCGAGCATCGCCGCATCGTACAGCATGCCCTGCTCGTTGAACAGCCTCAGATTGATTTCGAGGACCCTCCTCGCAAGCTCCACCTTCCCCTCAGCTGCAAGGGCGCCTACCTCACTTTTGGCGCAGTTTATCTGTTGTAGCGACGTGCTCGTCTGAATCCTTGAATTTACAAGATTATGCACAGGATCAACTGCGGTCGCCTTTGCTCTTACTCCGCTGTCACGGCCTGCGTTAACGGCTACTGGTGCTTGCCGTGCTCGAACGGCATGCGCACTTTTCTCTGTACATCAACGGTGACGTTGCCGTCGATGCCCTCTGTGGGAGCTCTGCGCACCACATCCACAAACTCGCCGCCCATGCCCCCGCCTCTTTTGACGAAAACCTGCATGACAGGGCCTTCTGCGATTTGACTTACAACAATTTTCTTTCCGCCTCTTGGTCTGAATCTAGGCATTGAACCACGCTCTAAGTTTATCTTAGGTGGTATTTATTGGTTTCTGCGTGGTTTATAATGCCGCATGGCAGAAAACCAGCGGTTTCAACGCGGGATGAGCGCGAATGCCCTGTCCACACATGATGTAGAAATGGATATAAACATTCACGATGCGCGCCTTGGTTTGCCAAGCGAGGATGAGATAAATGGGGGCGGAAACCTCAGCGCAAGGGCGCACTCCGCGCGGTCCAGAGGAAAGGCGCAGAGGTCCTTCTTTCGCCCCAGTCCACAAGTCAACAGCAGTTCCCTTCCTTCTTGCAGTTTTTTCTGAAGTACAACAGACGGCCTCAGTACATCTTCTCTAGCCGCTTTATGCGCTCGTCTATTGGCGGATGCGTAGAGAATATGTTCATCAGGCTCTTTCCCTTGAAGGGGTTTGCAAAGTACATTGAGCCGTTGACCTCGTTAGCGGCTTTCACGGGCTGGGCATTCGGTCCTGCTGCATAATTCTTTATCTTGAGCAGCGCGCCAGCGAGGCCCTGCGGATCCCTGGTTATCCTTGCGCCGTTCGCATCTGCCATGTACTCCCTGCGCCTCGATATCGCAAGATTCACAAGGATCGCGAATATCGGCGCTATTATCGACATGACCAGCGCTATGATTATGAGTACGCCGCTGTTGTTCTGCCTGTTGCCCCCGATGCCGCCGAACCAGAACATGCTCCTTATGATGGCTGCCAGTATGCCTATCACGCCGACAAATATTATCGCTATCATCATGAACTGTACGTCGTTGTCGGCTATGTGCGACATCTCATGCGCGAGCACGCCTTCAAGCTCCCTCTTGTTCATGGTTGAGAGCAGGCCCGTTGTTACAGCCACAGCAGACACCTTCCTGTTCCGCCCAGTAGCGAACGCATTTGGGTTGGGGTCGTTGACTATGTAAACCTTTGGCATAGGAACCTGCGTCGCCGAGGCAAGCCCATCAATGATGCTGTAAAGGGATTGGTACTGGCTCTTGTCCGCAGGCTTAGCGCCAGACATCTTTAGGGTCATCTTGTCCCCGCTGAAGTACACGAATGCGGCATAGACAAGTATTATTGCGAAGCCCACGATGAACGCGAATATGCCGCCGCCCAGGAAGTACACGAACAGGTATACGATGCCGGAGAAGAAGGCGATGAATATAAGCATCAGGAGCATGGATTTGAGCTTGTTCTTGGCTATCTCATCGAAGAAGCTCGCCATCTATGCACCTCTTGCAATTCTCACTTCGCCTTGCCCTTGGACTTCGGACCTGACTGCGGAGGCCCTCCGGCCTGTCCAGATGCTGGAGGACCTGAACGCTTTGCTCCTGCGCGCGATGGTCCGGTTCCCTGCGATGCAGGCCCGTTAAGGTCACCGAAGTCCACCTTGACCGGCTCTCTCTCTGCCTCGTCCGCTGTCTGGAAGAAGTCATACTTTACGAAGTGGAACGCGTTTGCGAATATGTTGCTCGGGAACTCCTGCAGCGCGTTGTTGTAGTCAAGCACATAATCGTTGTACGAGGTCCTTACAAACGATATCTTGTCTTCTGTGTCGGTCAGCTGCTGCTGCAGCTGCTGGAAGTTCGCGCTGGCCTTCAGGTCAGGATAGTTCTCGGCTACGGCGAATATGCTCTTGAGCGCCTGCGATATCTGGTTGTTTGCCTGGGCCTTGTCCTGCACGGATCCGGTTATCAGCTGCGAGCGCAGCTGCGTCACCTGCGTGAGGGTGCCCCGCTCGTACTTGGCGTAGCTCTTCACCGTCTCAACGAGGTTCGGTATTAGGTCGTACCTTCGTTTGAGCTGCACGTCTATCTGCGCCCACGCGTCCTGAACCCTGTTTCTCTTTGATATGAGGCCGTTGTATATCGCAACTATTGCTATTACTATTATCAAAACAACAATGCCCAGAATGCCATCAAGCAGTAGGTCCATCGCATCACTTAGTTTACTATTTGTACGTATAAATTTATAAAGCGTGCTATGGATTGCGCATTTTGTTCGCGATGAGGCGTAACGCAGTTTTATATTTGTAATGGAGCAACAAATAAGCTTGTACAGCGCGAACGTAGTCTAGCCTGGTCAGGACTCTGGCCTTCCATCAAAGCTTTTTAGGAAAAAGTTTTATCAAAAAGGAGGAAAGCCAAAAACCCGGGTTCAAATCCCGGCGTTCGCAACTTACGTTTCATGGATGCGCCCTTCAGCGTGCCATGTCATGTGGCAGTGGCATTTACCGCTGCGTGGGCGCCTTCCTCTCCCTGGACAACTACGGAATAGGTCTGGTTCGATATGAACTGTACGCCCATGCCGGACTCGCCGAACGTCGCGCCTTTGTCATATTCCAGGGTTACGCTCGCTCCTGGAGTCAGCACATAGCCCGACTGCCCCTCAGCTTCAAGCTCTGTCTGCGGAAGCGAAAGCGTGCCGTTGGCGCCTATTATGAAGTTAAGCGATGAATGCATGTAATGCCTGAACTCAATGCTGCCGTTGATGTATGCGCGCGCCCTTGCGCTGAGGTTTCCGCTCTCGTGCAGGTCGCTCTTTATGGCGTCCTCAAGGCTTGCGTTTGCATTGTTTCCTATTGACACGCCGACGCTGCCGTTGCCTGATGAGTTCTCATGACTGCTGTTCTCCGGGTTGTTGCTGCCTTCCTTTCCATTGACGGACGCGTTTAGGCCTATGGCGGTGGTTGTATTGTAATCATACCTTGGGTACGCGCCGATGTTCACTCCGAGGTTTGTGCTGGCCCCGGTTTCAGCACCGACAGCGCCGTTGAAGGACGTAACGAGAAGCCCGCGGATGAACAGGTGCCGCAGCGTCACTGATGCGTTGCCATTGTTCTTCACGGTGACTGACACGATCATAGTGTTGCCATGTTCAGCGAGAGAAGCCGAGCCTATGCTCACGTTGGCATTGCCCTGCTCCAGTTGCGCCCGCTCATGGATATTTATCTGCGCCCTTGCGCCAACCTTCACCTGCACGTTTGCAGATGAGTTGGTAACGACTACAGCCTTCGCAAAAGGCACCATGACAAACACATCCTGGGTCGCATTCGCACCACCATATACCTGGACTATTGAAGGGGCCAGGTCGATGAGTGCCGTGGAGTTGTTTTGTAGATTGCCGAGTACCTTGATCTGCAGCCTTGAGCTGGGCACTGTGACGTTGTAACTGCTGCCGTTTATGGTTATTCTTGCAGCCGCGCCGGCGAATACTATGGAATCGAATGAGGTGTTAACAGGCACCTTTGCTATCGCCACTATCTGGCTTACGTTTGTGAGCGCCAGCAGGTCCACGCTGCCGCTTGAGTTGACGTCTACGAAGCCGGTGGCGTTAGATGAGCCAACCTCGTGGAGCATTATGCCGGTATATGAGAGTGTAAGGGAGTTCGTTCCCGGAGGCACCTCTGGAGGGTCTGTCAGTGCAAGAACCACGCCGCCCTGCGGCGCGCCCTGTGTGGCAGCAGTCCGGGGCGCCGTGGTGATGTTCTGCGATCCCGAGCCTCCAGCAGCGCCATTGTTTCCAAGCGTCAATGCCACGCCTACTATGGCTATTACGATTATCACGATCCCTGCAACAATGTATTTGTTCACCATCTCAACACCGACATACAGCGCTATGCTGTGCATTTGTATAGCATGGAAAGTATATATAAATCTGACATAGACACTGCGGTACTGTATAGTGTGATGCGCCGACCTTCCAAAACGAATATAAGCCTTATTGCACATATATTACCGCCAAACGGCCATAGGAGCGGGGTAACGCCCGAACCCATTCCGAACTCGGAAGCTAAGCCCGCTCACGACATGAAATACTGCTGTAATAGTGGGAATGCATGTTGCTGTTTGGTACTTTTTCAACACTCGGCCACAGCCCTGCCCTGTCTTCGCTGTGATGTCCAACGGCCCAAGCAGCGCTCTTTTTGGGCAGCGATCTCGGCTTGTCACGGCCGAACGCCTGCAGGACCGCGTAAAAAAGGATGGAAAGGGAATAGACACTCACGGGCTTTGGCCGTGGGCAGTTTACCGGAAGTGCACATGCATTTTCGTCGGCTGCTCAGTTATCCATGCTGCGCGCATTGCGCCTGTGCCTTAGGACCATTGCCAGCGCTATTATTATTGCAGTGACGACCAGGGTCACGGATACGGCAATGGCCATTGGCTGGCCATATCCCAGAGTTGTCTGCGTGATGTTGACCTGGGTCGTAGTCACAGTAGCGGCCACCGATGCCGCATTGTCCATAGACGCATTGCTCGGCAATCCTGATGCGCGCACCACTTGACTCTTATCCAGTTCGCCGAGGGTAACGAACGCTCCAGTTGCATTCTGCAGCGTTCTTAAGCCGGTTGCGGACTCGGCGGTGTCGGCGCCGAATGTATACGCTGATGGTATCTGGACTTCGGTGCCGTTGGTGTAATACTTAAGTTCACCACATTGAACTTCTTATGACGTAACCTATTTGATGGTAGGTTACCTGTTTTCATATGATAAGCATGAACAGCGTAACACTACCAGTAGGTAGTATATCA